>JAPOOP010000153.1 GCA_026713385.1 Candidatus Poribacteria bacterium
GCGCTTTATGAACAGTTCATCACCGCTTTAGAAAATCAAAACGTTCCGACGCAAGGCGGCACTTTTCAAGCGATGATGGATGTCGAACTCATCAACGACGGTCCCGTCACCATTTTACTGGATAGCGACAAACAATTTTAACAATTGCTCCTGGGCTACCCTTCCGTTGTCAGGGAAACCGTATTTCAATTGTTAATAAATCTCCCACAACCTAAAGCAAATCTCTTAACAATTTTAGATCGGAGTTGGCGAAGGAATTCCGTTCCGGAGCGATAGATTAAAAAGGAGAAAACGATGGCTCGGAAAATGCGTCTTGGTTTAGGGCAGTTCAGTGAACTCAGTGAAGAACGGTTGAAATTCATCAAGCAACTTGGGGTTGAAGATGTGCTGCTCAACACGCCTCAACTCCCCGGCACAGAACGCTGGGAGTTTATGGACATCCTTCATCTCCGGACAGAGATAGAAAATGCCGGACTACGGTTAGCGGCACTTGAAAATGTGCCTGTCTCATTTTACGACAAAGCGATGCTCGGTTTGCCCGGACGCGATGAACAAATTGAAAACATGGCAACGACGATTCGCAACCTCGGTAAAGCCGGTGTTGAAATTTTTGGGTACCATTGGATGCCCAACGAGGTTTGGCGAACCTCCCGAACTACGCTGGGGAGAGGCGGTGCGGCTGTTACCAGTTTTGACATGGAACAGGTTAAAGACGCGCCTTTAACGCACGGTCGTGTTTTCACTGAAGCCGAAATATGGGAAAATTATGAGTACTACATGAACGCCATCCTGCCGGTTGCTGAAGAGGCAGGTGTTAAACTCGCGCTCCATCCAGACGATCCGCCTGTCGAATCCTTGGCGGGGGTGCCGCGCCTATTCCGTAACTTTGAAGGCTTCAAACGCGGGATGGAAATCGCCGACAGTCCAATACATGGACTCGATTTCTGTGTTGGTTCTTGGTCGGAAATGGGACCGGGTGTCACGGACGCGATCCGTTATTTCGGAGAACGCGACAAGATTTTTTACGTCCATTTCCGAGATGTCCAAGGACATGTCCCTAAATTTGCGGAATCCTTTGTTAACAACGGCAATTGCGATATGTTTGAGGTAATGCGTACGTTGAAAGATGTCGGTTTTACAGGCTTCATGATTACAGACCATGTGCCGCACGTCGTTGATGACACAGACTGGGGACACCGAGGCAGAGCGTATGCCATCGGGTATATGACAGCATTCCTTGAAATTTTAATGGCAACATAAATTTGGTTTTGACGGTGTTTTTCACTACAAGCATACTCAGAAACAAGTAAGGGATTGATGGGATGCTGAAATATCAACTTTTTCCCAGATCTCAGGGAATAACTGAGCAAATTCAACATGTCATTGAATGCTTTGAACGAACATACGAACAGATAAAGTCTCCTGAAAACGAGCTGAAAAGCAACGAAGTTTTGGGTATATTAAGACCTCATCTTGAGCACATCGGATTCACAGTCGAAACTGGAAAAGCAATAGGACAAAAAATTCCTGTGCCTGTTCTCTTCGGTTTGAATAATTCTGTTGACCAATCCTTCAATGCTGATGGAATAAGCAATGATGGGAAAATGGTTCTTGAGGTTGAGGCAGGGAGAGCAACCGCCAATTTTGCGTTCCTAAAAGATATTTTTCAGGCATCTATGATGCATGGTGTCGACTTTCTGATCTTAGCTGTTAGGAATGACTACAGAGGTAGCGACGATTTTCAGAAAGTTTACACGTTTTTGGAAACGCTATACATCAGCAGTCGGTTAATCTTGCCTTTGAAAGGTGTTATTTTGCTTGGATACTGACAGCAAACGATGTTGTAGGTTCATTTTTTCAAGGATGTTGCTACTATTCTAATCCAAGTTGCTACCTATCGATAGACATAGCACTCCACTGGAGTGCGGTGCTTAAATACGTCCTTTCTATTCTCACTGCGAAGCAATATCACCCCTCTGGGGTGAGAAAAATGCATGAAAACTCTGTTAAAAGGCACAAAATTTGTTAGTAGCAACTTGAGTTATCACTGCATAACTTATAAATTAAACCCTTCTATTTGATACCGTTTCTGTCATACACGAGTCAATTAAAACAAACACGGACAGCGAGGTGCCACCATGTACAACAGCCCCCCAACGATCGGCGAATACCTACTTAGAAAACTGGAAGGCTACGACATTGAACACATCTTCGGGGTTCCCGGCGATTATGTGCTGCGGTTCTATAACCTCATCGAGGAAAGTCCAATTCAGCATATCGGTATGACCCGTGAGGATGCA
>JAPOOP010000152.1 GCA_026713385.1 Candidatus Poribacteria bacterium
ACCTCGCTTCCAAGTGAGCGCGTCGCCAATGAAGCATTTATGAAGGTATTTCGGGACATTGTTAAAGACCTTCGCCGAAACAGCGGGCGATTGCTATTTAGTATGGAATCCCAATTCGAGGTGCTACTTGAAGATGGCGATGTCCCAATCAAAAAGTTGCAACGCGAATTCAAGAGAAACGGTGTCTCTTTAGCCGGTGCCGACAACCTGTTCGGGAGTTCCACGGTCTGGGAGAAACAGAAGGGGGATTTGTGGGTAATCACCGATTATACAAACGGTCGCATCTACACCATCCGAAAACAGGGGAATAAACTGAACGTTTTCGCTGGGATCTACCCTGAAAGCTGGAACTCTTCTAACAGTCTCACTGCGATGACACAAAAACGCGGCAACAGATGGCTCATAAACGACCCAACCCGTCGTCGTATGTACACCGTCCGAAATGAAAAGAACCGACTGAACATCTATGACGGTGCAGCACTCAGTGCCTCTCCAGACAGCGCAGTGAAAGGATATGAACCTGTCGTGGATATTGTCGTAATGCTCGATTACAGTCGGAGTATGGGCGGCAAATCCGAAGCGATTATGCTCGGGTTAAGCACACTTATCGGTAGGTTAGACATCCTGCCCATTAATTATCGGATTGGGCTAATCCGTTTCGCAGAGGCGAAAGATGCCATCAAGATCATCAACGGTGCAGTCGTGACGCAGATGCCGCTCAACGAATCCATGCTGGCAAGCTACATGGAAGACCCGTTTGGCGGAGACGAACACCTCATTGATGCGATTGTGGAAGGTGTTCCGAAAGTAAAATTCAGTCCGTATGCGAGCCGATTCCTGCTCATTCTGACAGACGAACCAACAACAGGCAGATATCCATCTGAACGTGCTCTCAGTCTGTGCCAGTCGTTAGGTATCCGTGCATACGTTATCGGACATCCGGGTCCTACAGATTTTCAGAAAACCCTTGCAGAACAGACAGGCGGACGCTTCTTTACAATGCCGAAACATCTTAATAGAACCTATCCGAATCAGTAATTGGTTGTCAGTTATCGGTTATCGGTTATCAGAGAATTAGCCATCAGCAGTCAGCGGTCGGGGTTTGGATTCGCGGTGTAAGTTAATTGTTTGAATCAGGATTAAAGGATTAGCAGGATCAGAGAACCTTCTTGACTGAAGATTGTCTGTTATAGAACGCTCCAAATATAGTAGATTCTGTAATTAATTTTACACCAAATTCGGTGCGGTTAGGTGAAAGACCCTACCAGGGGTGTGCAGATATTTTCGGGCTTTACTATATTTATTAAACTTCATTGAAATATTGGAATTAACATGGACCCAACAATCCATACGCACATAGAATGTATGCACGAGAGCTTGGCGAAGATAAACAATTTTCAACCCAACGCCGATTGGTTGCGGCAGGCTCTTTTCAATGTGCCGCGCCACCTTTTCATTGAACAATACTATGATGGCGAGGGAGCAGATGGAATCGTTCACGTCGAATCACCAAATCCGACAGCAAAACACCTAAAAGCAATCTACTCCAATAGGGGTTTGATGATCCGAGAAGACCCACACAGTGCCGCATCCCAACCCTCGCTTATCTTTGGTATGTTAGACGCTCTCAAACTGACCCGCGGACGCAAGGTCTTGGAGATTGGAACGGGGAGCGGATGGAACGCTGGACTCATAGCGTTTAGCGTGGGCGACGACAGTCTCGTCTACTCCATTGACCTCCAAGTGGATTTGGTGGAGAAAGCGCGAGAACATCTGAGTGCCGCTGGATTTACTGGGGTCAACCTGAGAACGGGTGATGGTGGACTCGGATGGCAGGGAGAAACCTTCGATCGGATAATCGTTACAGTCGGTTCTCCTGACATTCCACCCGCATGGATTGAATCATTGACAGACGGCGGGATCTTGGTGATGCCGCTTAAGACAAAAGGGGTCGGAGATCCAATTCTTCAACTACAGAAACAGGGCAATAAATTGACAGGAAAATTCACGCAATGGGCGGGTTTCATGAACTTACAAGGAAACTTTAGATCTTCTACGGAGGACCCATTGGAACCCTCTTCGGACCCGGTCGTAGCAACGTTATTGCAAGAGGAACCGACAGTCGCGCCGCTTCCTGCATACGTGGCATCCGATTGCGCCTTCTATCTTCACCTCAACGGAGAACCGATGGAAACGCTCTGGGAATATCAAGGACAAAGGGGAATGCACTCCGTCCTACTGGATAGGGAATTACCCGGTTTATGTGTTCCGCGCTCGGTCCTCGAGCCGAAGCCCGAAAACCGTGTGGAAACCTATGGCAATCCGCAGCTTGTCGACCGCTTTATCACGGGAATAGAGGCGTGGATTAATCTCGGCAGTCCTAAAATTACAGACTATCACATCGAACTTATCGATCCCGCTGTGGCAGACGATGCCGCACCTGACAGTTATATTGAGAGGAGACCGAATGCAACGCTAAGGTTTTCCTTACCGGATGTCCCACTATCACGGGACCGAACTGACTGAAAAGTTAACCATCGAAAGGAGACGACATTATATGTCAACAACATCTACAAGTACACAACAACACCGAGAAATGGCAACCGAACAGGGACCCATCGCCGTGGCGATCGTCACTGTGAGCGACACTCGCACCCCTGAAACAGATAAAAACGCCGTATTTTTACGCGAACAACTTGCCGCAGAGGGCAACAGCGTCGTCGCTTATCAAATCATAAAAGACGAACCCGACCAAGTCGAGGCAGTATTAGATAAAATGGCGGAAAGCGATGCTCAAGTCATCCTCTTCAACGGCGGCACTGGCATCGCACCGCGCGACACCACTTTTGATATTCTCGATCGCAAACTGGAAAAGACATTACCCGGATTCGGTGAACTCTTTCGGATGTTCAGTTACGATCAGGTCGGTGCCGCGGCGATGCTCTCACGAGCGACTGCTGGGGTCTACCGCGGGAAAGTGGTAATCTCTACACCCGGCTCGACTGCCGCAGTGCAATTGGCATGGGAAAAGTTGATTGGACCGGAATTGGAACATCTGGCGTGGGAAGTCGGACGCTAATTTTTAATTATATCTTGCGGATTTTTAATTATACCTTGCGGAGTAATAGAGTAGGTTTCATGTTTAGTGCCTTCCACCTATCCGCCTGCGCCGTTGTTGCAGGCTCCGTTTCCGGTGACAAGTTGTAAAGTCGCACGCACGTTTCTTTAAACTTGTCAACTTTAGCACACTTTGAAACTTGGAAACTGCTGTAAAGACAGCGAATTGCGTTGAACTATGAGCCAAAGCATGTAGCCCGTAATGAAATGGAGGCGGATTTAAGGAAGATACTTCAACGGCTCAAATCTACGTTGTTTAACCACAAGGTAAACTAAAGTACCTCGCGGGTGAAGGTATACGCATGCCGCAACCACGAGGCGTAATAGATGCCGTTCGCATAGAAAAAATAGAGCAACTTCAACCCAACAACACCAATCAAACAGACAAATAACACGGCGATCAGACAGTAATCCCACACCCCCATCTTCAATGCCCGTAGCGAGGTGCGTTGTGCCGCCATCTCCGGTGAGAACCCGCGACTTTCAACGGATTCACCGAGGTGTGTGGCGTGCCGGATGTTACCCGCTAAAATAGGACGGAAACTGTTGAGAATCCCTCGGCAGGTTGCGAAAAGATTCAGACGGAAATACCGAAATCCCCTTAGCCGTTGCGAGCGGAACACCGTCGCCGCTTCATTCGCAATCACAGGAATGAAATGCAACGCCGTCGTCACCATAAAAGCGAGGGTCGCTGGCACCCGCAATTGCGCCAACGCGAGGAGCAGATCACGAGGTTGCGTTGTCCAGATGATGAAGCACCCGATGACGAGTGTCGTGTTGAAACGGAGGGATTGGACAATTCCGTGGAACAGTCCTTCTCGATAGACGCGGATACCGCCGGTCATTTTCCCAATGAGCGGTAGGTCTGCAGGCACGAGCGTGAACAACACAGTGCGTGGAAATTCGTTATAGAAGATCGCTTGACTGTAAATCAAACCCCACGTCGTAAAGAAAAGGAAGGCACAGAGCAACCCGATCTGTCGCCACGTCGGGACGGAGAGTGCGACCAACACGAGACTCCCAACGAAACAGACGAGCAGTGCCGTCGGGCTGTCGAGCAGAATGACAAGGCATCCGCTGATGAGCATCATCAGGATTTTTGTGCGGGGTTCGAGTATGGTATCGCGCATTGTGTGGTTTTTCGTGTGCACCTCCGAGAAAAGTATAACAGGTTTGTATTGCTGTTGCCAATTAAAAGGTCGGGTTTGCCAGAATCAGGATTTACAGAATTTTGGAATGAACAGGATTACAGTATCTTCTTATAGGTAGCGGAAAAAAGCCTCATTTCCTTTTCGTTGACTTCCACTCACATTTGTGGTATACTTTGGTAAAAGACAGTACATAGAATAAAGGAGATATCAAAATGGCTGATCAAGATTTCAGGGAAAGGGTTCTTGAAGCCTTATCACGGATCGAGACACAAGCGAGAGAAAACAATGCACGTTTGGAAAAACGCCTTGATTCCCTGGATACCCGCGTAGGAACTTTGGAACGCGATGTGGGATGGATAAAGGGAAAATTGGAAGGTAAGCAAGAAGGTAGTGGCACAGTGTTAATATTCTGACCGTGTGTACTGCTGTTGGAGCCGCAATTATAGCACGTATTGCCTTGTTCACCTAAACATTTGCTTCTGAACCTATTCCACAAATCTGCCCCGAATCCCCATGCCGCAACTCAACCTCAAACAGAATCACAAAGCAGTTCGAGACTACTACACCACGCTGCAGCAATACGATAAACACGACATCACACACGAAGGCGCAGTCAGCAACCCCTTCGCATTCCTCCTCGATGCTTGCGCAAAACAGATGAACGGCACACTCGTCCCACAATACCCGATGCGCGCCCCAAAAGGCAACCGTATCGTTATCGACGGCACCGTTCTTAACAACGAAATCGGACTCCCGTTCGCCTACTGGGAAGCGAAGGATATGGACGACGACCTCGCCAGAGCCGTCATCGACAAGCGCGAAGTAGGCTATCCGCTTGAAAACATCCTCTTCCAGAACCCAGAGCGCGCCATCCTCTACCAGAATGGACATGAGGTGATGGACATCGACATCACCGATCCCGCAAACCTGATTCGGGTGCTCCAATTCCTGTTTTCTTACGCGCCACCCGAACTGGAGAATTGGCAAACCGCTGTCACCGATTTCAGGGAACATGTGCCAGACCTCGCAAGCGAGTTGAAAGAACGGATCGAGCAACGCCGCGAAACCGATCCAGACTTCACAAATGCGTTCACCGATTTCTATGATACCTGCCGCACTTCTATCAATCCGGAACTCTCACAGGACGCTGTCGAGGAGATGCTCATCCAACACATTCTCACCGAACGCATCTTCCGCACCGTCTTTGACAGGTCAGACTTTACGCGTCGCAACATCATCGCCCGCGAGATCGAAAATGTCAGCGATGTGCTGATGCGGCAGTCTATGAGCCGTGACGAGTTCCTTGGACCGCTGAACCGATTCTATGTTGCTATCGAACAAGCGGCGACACTCTGCAAAGATTTCTCCCAAAAACAGCACTTCCTCAACACGTTTTACGAGAAATTCTTTCAAGGGTTCTCCGAGGATGTCGCAGATACACACGGCATCGTCTACACACCACAACCCATCGTCGATTTCATGGTGAACAGTGTGGCACACATCTTGGAAACCGAGTTCGGTCGGTCGCTGTCGGATACGGGGGTTCATATCATCGATCCGTTTGTTGGGACGGGTAACTTCATCGTCCGACTCATGCAGGATATCCAAGGCACGGCGTTAGAAGAAAAATACCGCAATGAGTTGCATTGCAACGAGGTGATGCTCCTGCCCTACTACATCGCCAGTCTCAACATCGAGCAGGAGTATTACCAACGGACGGGGACGTATCTGCCGTTTGAGGGGATCGCACTTGCGGATACATTTGAGTTGTTTGAAGGAGAGCAACAACATATTATGTTCACGCAGGAAAACACAGAACGCGTGGAGCGACAGAAGGCAGCGGATATGTTCGTCGTCATCGGCAACCCACCCTATAACGCGTGGCAGGTTAACGAAAACGATAACAACAAAAACCGGAAGTATAAGAAGACGCTGGACCCCCTATTGCAGGA
>JAPOOP010000151.1 GCA_026713385.1 Candidatus Poribacteria bacterium
GAAGTGACTGACCGGTTAGCGTTAATTGCGAAACTCAAACGGCGTTACGGGAACTCTATTCCAGAAATATTGGCTTATCACGCCGATGCAGAGGAAAAATTAGAGACCTTGCAACTCGGCACAGAGAAACAGGATTTGCTACAGACAGAAATCCACCAAACAATCCAAGAAGCACAAGGTCTATGCACTGCACTCTCCTCGAAACGGCAGCATGTTGCTAAGCATCTTTCAGAACGGATCGAAAAGGAGTTGCGCACACTCGGTATGGACAAAGCGGAATTTCATGCATCCGTGCGGCATATACCGGATGACCGTGGTCCGTTTCAGATAGACGGGAAAGGTTATGCATTCCGCTCTGACGGGATGGACGATGTAGAATTCTTAATTGCGCCGAATGTAGGATCCGAAGCGCGTCCGATCGCCAAAATCGCATCAGGTGGTGAAATCTCACGTATCATGCTCGCGTTAAAGACAGTGCTTGTTCAAGTTGATGAGATTCCTACACTGCTCTTTGACGAAATCGACAGCGGTATTGGCGGCAAGGTTGCAGATGTAGTCGGCAAAAAGTTGAAGGAACTCTCCGCATCTTCACAGGTTATTTGTATTACACACTTGCCGCAGATTGCTCGTTTTGCAGATAGACATTTTCGGGTAGAAAAGAAGGTGGTTGGTGAACGTACACTGATTACGGCGAAACCGTTGACGGCGGAAGAACAGGTTAATGAAATCGCCCGAATGCACGGCGGTGAAGAAACCGAAATAGGACTTGCACATGCACGAGAACTGCTGTCGGAAAAATAAGTAAAGTGTTACTGATGTCGCTTGCTAACCAATATTCAAAGTGTACATTTTAACGTTTCCGTGTCAAATCCCAGCACTTTAGCTAAGGATGGGCAAAAAAATGGACGAAAGATTTACACAAGCCAGCGGAACGCATGTCTATACCGGATGCGAATTGTTAGTTAAGGGTGCCTTAGAGAGTGGTGTTAGCCTCCTCACAGGTTATCCCGGTTCCCCAATCGCTGAGGTATTTGACATTATCGAACGCAATGCGGAGTTGTTGAAAACCAACGGCATCGTCGCACAGATAGCTAACAACGAGGCATTGAGTATCGCACGCCTCAACGGTTCGCAGATGGCTGATGTCCGCGCCATTACGTTTATGAAAAGCGTCGGTTTCCATGTCGCTGCTGATTCTCTGGCGATTAGTAACCTCGCAGGAACGACCGGTGGTGCCGTTGTAGTCGTTGGTGACGACACATGGTCGCACAGTACACAGGTGCCTGCTGATTCCCGATTTTTGGCTCGGCATGTCCAAACACCACTTATTGAACCCGGAACATTTCAGGAACTTAAGGATTGGATTAACTGTGCCTTCCAGATCTCTGCAGCATCGAACCTCTATGTCTGCTACTTAACGACCGAAAATCAGGCAAACGGAGGTGGCGATGTTGAACTCCACCCTAATATCTATCCCGAAATTAGCAAGTTGAAGCAAATCAACCTGGATACCCAACTCATTGATGCCGATAAACGGGTTATTTTACCTCCACACACTGCACAGATCGAAGTGGAGGCATTGAAAGAACGAATCCCCACCGCACTTGAGACCGCACGGAACCTTGAACTCAACAAAATCCAGTTCGTAGGAGAAACTTCAAGTCGGAAGAAGCACCGACTCGGATTTGTCAGTGCCGGTTTAGCTTATAGCTGCCTCCGCCACGCACTCGGGGAATTGCAGTTGGACGGTGAGATTCCGATTCTCAAACTTGGTATGACGCACCCTATTGATATGGACATCGTCAGAGAGTTTGCCGCACAGGTTGACGAAATCTACGTTGTTGAGGAAAAACGTCCGCTTTTAGAGAACGAAATAAAAGCATTCATTACCCATGGGTATCAGAACGGAGACATTGATCGATACGTAAATGTGTGGGGCAAACAATTTCCCGATGGCATGGCAGGAATCCCGGTAACTTCTGGCTTAGATGCCTCTATTCTTATTCAAAAACTCATCCCGCTTCTCAAACATCTCCTCGGCACAGGAGACGCATCTACTGTAAGCGCAGCAACTTCCCACACTCCAAAAATCGATCTGGAACATTTCTCACGTGAAGAAACACTCCAAAAACAGGTATCCGAACAGCAAATCGACATCCCACAACGGACCCCCACTTTTTGCCCGGGCTGTCCGCATCGTGATTCTTCGAGCGTCTTCCTTGAAATTACGGAGCAATTCATGGATGCGGACTATATGAAGAAGCACCATGCTTCAGTACCCGTCGATCTCGTCTTTCATGGGGATATCGGTTGCTATTCAATGCTCAAATATGAACCGTTTCCACGTCTCATGCACAATCTCTCTGCGATGGCGTTAGGGGGTGGCGCAGGGGCTGGTATCGACCCGTTTATCAAAAATAAGCAGGTCGTTTTCATGGGGGATTCAACCTTTTTCCATGGCGGGATGGCAGCGATTTCGGATTCAATCAAAAACGACCAAGACATCGCCTACATTATCTTAGACAACCAAACAACAGCAATGACAGGACATCAACCGACACCTGCTGATGAGATTGACCTCCTCGGGAATCCGACGTTCGCACAAGATATTGAGCGAGTGACACAAGGACTCGCCGGTGATTCCGATATAGAAATTGTGCGCACCAACCCTGAAGACAGGGTGAACTACAAAAATTATCTGGAGAAAACTATTCTCAAACCCGGTGTCAAAATTATTATCGCCGATAAAGAGTGTGCGATTACCTATCATCGTCGGGTCCGACGTGAACAACGGCAAACAGTCGCTAAAGATGGATTTCTAAAACACGAAAAACATATCAATATAACGCCTGAGGTCTGTGAGTTTTGTCGAGAATGCACCACTGCGACGGGATGTCCGGCTTTAAAAATAGTTGATACCGATTATGGCGAAAAAATCGCTATCGATCAGTCAAATTGTGTCTCCGATGGTGCCTGTGCCCGGATTAAATACGCATGCCCCGCGTTTGAAGAGGTTATCGTCACACGCAAACGTCCTCCTCAAAAACAGATAACAGAATTCGGCAATCGTGCGCTCCTGAGTGATGAACCTTTACCACCGCCACCCCTATCGACGTTTGAGCGGTGTTGGAACATGTACGCTGCAGGTGTTGGTGGCATGGGGATTGGGACGATTTCAAAAGTTCTCGTTGTTGCAGGCTATCTTCAGGGATACAACGTGACGTTTTGTGATAGGAAAGGATTGGCAATTCGCAATGGTGGTGTCTATACACACATCGCGTATACGCAATCGGGTGTTCACGCTTCCCCAATAATTCCTTACGGTAAGGCAGATCTCCTATTAGGACTCGATATTTTAGAGGCGGTCCGTGGGATTACTGCACAATCACACTTCCGCATCGCATCATCGAATCGAACCACTGCTGTAGTGAATACAGCGAAAACTGAAACAATAACCACCCTCATTGGCAAAGACAATTTCAATCCCGAGACACTCGAAGAAGAACTTCAGACGTATACTAACGCCGACACGTATTTTGGGACGGATCTATTTACAGTCTCTGAGCAATTGTTCGGCAACAAGTTGCACGCGAACATGATGCTCCTTGGTACCGCTTTCCAACTGCAATTGATACCTCTCGAATTGGAACCGCTCCAATTGGCACTTAAGCAGATGATGCCACACGCCGATTTGGATACCAATATGAAAGCATTCACCGTCGGACGTCGCCTCGCATTAGAAGACAGTAAGTCTCTTGTGGATACACGTTCAGAAAAGCCTCTGGCAACTTACGCCGAAATGCTTTCCGAAAAACAACAGATATTGGCGAAAAAACGTAATTGGAAACGTTTGGCGCAAGAATACGTAACAATTGTTGAAAGTATTGTAGAGATGCTTAATCTTGATTCAGACAGCATCCACCGAACACTCGCACTCTATATCTACGATCTGATTCAGTTCGAGGATATCAACTACGCACGGATATACGTTGAGAAGATTAAACAGGTCCACGCACACGACTCAGAAGTGTACGACTATCGTGCGACAAAAACTGCGATCCGCTATCTCCACAAGGTGATGTTAATCAAGGACGAGGTCTACGTCGCACATCTGCTAACGAGCGAGGAAAAATTGCAGCGGGATAAGGAGTTGTATAAGGTTGACACCGCAAACGGTGACAGGATTAAATATGTCCACCTCAACCGCCCGCATTTTACCGTGATGGGGCTCAACTTTGAAGGTGACATTGACACACGAAATTGGCAATTGCATCTGATGAAACGGATGAAGTTTCTAAGACGTTGGCTTCCAGAGTGGCACGCCAAGGAAAAAGCGTTCCGAGAGTGGTATATTACTCGTGTGATTGACACCTTCTCACCCACTGACACTGAGACGTACGAAAAGCATCTCCAGGCGTTAGAATGTGTGGAGGAAGTCCGTGGCTATCGAGACATTCGCTATCCGAAAATGGAAGCGGCGAAACAGAAAGTTGAAAGCTTACTTGAAGAATAACCGCTCTCTTCGCGTATGGAAAACGAGCGCGTCGCCTGAAATGAAGTGGAAGGCACTTCTACGGAAAAAGACATGAAACCCCAGACGCACCTCATCGAACCGCAAGGAAAATTAAAAAAGCTGACCGGACACACTCGCATCGTCGGCGTTATTGGTGATCCGGTTGAACATAGCCGTTCACCGCAAATGCACAATGCCGCTTTTGCCAAAGCAGAGCTTGATTACGTATATGTCCCTTTTCATGTCCGTCCCGACGATTTGGCGGACGCGATTGCTGGGTTTAAAGCGATTAATGTCGTCGGCATTAACGTAACGCTTCCACACAAACAAGCCGTCATCCCGTCCCTTACATCAATCTCTCGGGAAGCGGAACTCATTGGTGCTGTGAACACACTGACGTTTGTTGAAGGGAACATATATGGCGATAATACAGATGCCCCTGGTGTCTTAAAAGCCTTAGAAGAGGACGGGAGCATGTCTGGGTCTCCGGTAGGCGAGAGCGTCGTCGTTTTAGGGGCAGGTGGGGCTGCGAGGGCTGTCGTCGTTGCGTTAGCACTCAGAGGCGTGGCATCGATTACAATCGCCAATCGCACAGTGGAAAAAGCGGTCTCTTTAGCAGAAGAGATGGATCGGAAGACAGGTGTTTCCATGCAAGGAATCGGGCTTTCGGATGAACGATTGCCTCTGGCGGTTCGCGAGAGCAACCTTCTTGTCAACACCGCGACGACGAGCATGGACGTCACACAACCTCTGCTCATTTCTGCAGACTGGCTTCAACCAGATACTATTGTTTACGACATTGTGTATACTCCCCCGGTAACACCTTTGATGCAAGCCGCTACCGAACGCGGATGTCAAACCCTTGGCGGTATCGGGATGTTAGTCCATCAGGGGGCTATCGCTTTTGAGAAATGGACGGGTGTTACACCGTGTACTGAGACAATGCGTCAAGCCCTATAGACATGACTCTCCGCTGGAGAGTTTCAAAGGAATTCCTTTTCAGCACCCCAGCGAGGTGCAAGGTCTATAGAGTCATCTCACAACCTCATAGAGTTCACTAAGACATACGAAAGGGGTCAATAACGACACAATGCAACAAGAACAGGATCTTATGCCGATTCGCTTTGTTATACTCGGCACACCTTATACCATAAAACCGACAGAAGAGTTAACAGCAGAAGACATCAACGAACTGGTTGAATACGTCAAAAGTTTAGTTGAATCCTATCTCAGAAAAGGTTTTGACGAACAGCGGGTTCCGTTGCTGGTTGCTTTCCACATCGCTGATGAAAAACGCCGTCTTCAGGAAAAGTATGAATTGCCCTTGTACCGAATAGCAGAGAGGTTACAATTTGCGATTGAAGAGGAGGTTGCGACTGAAGAGGAGATTGCGACTGAAGAAGAGACGGATTGAGGGTCTTCAGTCATCAATTATCGGTTATCAGTTAAAGAGGGGTCTGGTAACAATTCACGTGTGCCTTGGAATATTCCAAGATGATGTAGATTGTTCCAGGAAAACCTCTCAACTGACCACTGAAAACTGACAACCGATAGCCACTTGAGGCATCTGTCGCCCATCCTAACGGAGCAGCAGCACAGCAAGAATGCCAAATATCGGTAGCAAGACGATTAAAACTTTGACTTCGACCAGATAATTTTTGTAACGTTGAACTGCGGAATTTTGCTCCATCCACTGGTTGATGAATTCAATTCGTCGATAGATGGACGGGTGTGTGTTGAAGATTTCAAAGAAACGCCGAATCGACCTCGGTACTGAATTCAGCACTGCAAGTTTTGTCAATGCATCTTTGAATGCTTCTGGTTTCTCTGTAAGCCTAACCGCATATAAGTCGGCTTGATGTTCGCAACGTCTTGACAAATACCGGAAGATAAATATGAAATAAATGATTAGAAAGGTCAGCGAACATAATGTCGATACCACTGACAAAAGAGACTGTGATTCTCTGAGGTATGCTACCAATGGTTCTTCAACAAGCATATAGAAAAAGGGATAATTCAAGAGATAGAAGAGTGAAAAAAGCATATATGTTGGAATGTGCCTATAGCGGATATGTCCAAGTTCGTGAGCGACCACAGTTTCAATTTCTTCATCCGTGAAGTATTCGAGAAGCGCGTCTGTGAGAAAAATGCGGCGATTCCACGGAAAGGTTCCCGCGACAGCAGCGTTGGCTATCAACAACGAACCGGTTTTCCACACCAGAATCTCCCTGTACTTTATACCACTCTGTTTCGTCAACCCATCCAATTTCCTCTTTAGTTCCGAGTCCGTCGCGAGCCGCTCCGTTTTCCATAGAAACTGCATCAATAATGGGGCAAAGATATACACGGAAACAATTACCGGTAGAATCAGCCCAATTAGAATGTACGGATGCTCAACGATGAATACTTTTGCCGAATACGGAAGCCAGTGAATAGCGTCCATAATCACCAAGTAAAGGAACATCGGCAACAACGGGAAAAGCAAAAACTTGAATTGCAGACTGAGAATCTCTCTGTAGTACCCTTGTTGGAGCCTATTCACCCGATAGAATGCAAGTCGGATACAGATGAGTCCGACCAATAACGGAAGCAACGCGAGGGTCTGGCGTAGATTTGCCATTGGAAAGAATGCAAAGTGTTTGTCAATCAGTAGTGGCAGATTCAACAGATACAGATTGCAGAGGTACGCCGCTAAGCTGAGGCACTCAAAAACAATCATGAAGCGTCGCAGACGATAGAGTGTTGGCAGGTTCTCTTCTTCGTGGGCGGGAAAGGTTCTCGCCACATACGCTGTCACGAAACATGTGATAAGAATAGGGAAACCCGTCAATACAATTGTCCAGAGAACCACCTGCATATCACTCATGTTCATGTCTGTTTGTGGCGGCTCAAAGGAAAAAAGAAAGAGCAGTCCAGCAATTAAAATGATACTTATCTGTCCCATTCTATTTTTTTAATTTCCCTTGTGATTAAGCAATGTGGTATTGGGCTTTAACCTGTTTTTTTCAAATCCGCCTGCGCCTGCTTCGCAGTGAGAATTCAGGCTACGCACTTTGGGCTAATTTTGATTTTTAATTTTACCTTGCGGTTAAACAACGAATATTGGACTTTAACGTATTTTTTTCATACCCGCCTGCGCCTGCTTCGCAGTGAGAATGCAGGCTATGCACTTTGGACTCATCTTGCGACGGAATCTCTGGTGAGTCATAGAATTTTAACGTATTTCGCATCAAAAATCAAGAAATGTTTTAAAGCCTCATTTCAGTTGCTTGGGCATCTGTGAAAAAAACTCTTGACTTTTTTTGAGGAAAAGTTGTATAATTGATATTAATAGTACCTGTGAGAGTAAATTGCTTGCAGGTCTCCCATATTACAAGTTCGTGATGCAGTTTCGGGCATTGGAAAACCGTTGTCTGCGTGGGCAGTGGTTTGTCCCGTTTGCATACATACACTTTCACTGAAAACACAGACAAGTAAAGATAATATCTTTTTTCCTTGACAATATCAGACATAAGTGATATAGTTTGTATTAGCACTTGGACAGCAGTCTCACCCCGCACGCTTGTGTAGGTGCTGTCCCCACCCATGAGACGGTGGACGGTGTTAGTGTGAAACCACTTAAAACATTCGGACGAAGCGTAAACCTATATCGGTAGATACCTTCTGCCACCTACCTCGTCCACCCTAATAACCATCGCGGTCGGCTTGGTCGAGATGTAAAACGCCTACGGAGTCCGTGTAAGACCTTATACAATCAGCACTACGATGTTGGCGGAGGCACTGGACGTTGAAACAGGAATTACCTCTACAGACATAATCAGTTATCTGCAATTATCTGTAGTAAAAGGAGCAGGAATCCATGATAAGTAGAACCGCTTTCACAATTATCGCTCTTCTGGGTGTTGCACTTGTTGTGAGTAGTTGCGGCAAGTTGGATCAGGAAGAGTTTGAAATGTGGAAGAATGAACATGTCTCGAAGATGGATCAAGCTGACGCAGACATGTCAAACAAGATCACAATGCTGGATGGCAAGGTCGATCAACAAGGCAAAGATTTAACAGAAGCGATCTCCAGAGCCAAGGATGAGGCGATTGCCGCATCTCAGCAAGGGGATGCCGATACCATTGCTGCTGGCAAGCAAAATGCCAAAGAAATGGATGCGCAACTCCGCGCCGACCTAACGAAGTCCATTGATATGCAAGGGCAAAAAGCGATGGACGCTGCGAAAGGCGGAGATGCCGAACTGCAAAAACAACTTGATGCCCATGGAGAAGCCGATAAAGCACAAGACGCAGCGATAGAGAAACTTGCGTCTAAGGTAATGGCTATCGAAGAAGGTTTAGCCATGGTGGCAGAAGAAGTTGCCGCAGCACCGACACTGCTGGTTACCGTCACTTTCAACAGTGGTCAAACCGGTTTATCCGGCGACGCAATGCAGATGCTTGATGGTATCGTTGAACAACTCATGGAAGCTTCGGACGCAAAGGTTAAGGTTGTTGGACACGCTGATGGCATGCCAGTACTGCGTGGAAGCTATAGAAGCAATTGGGACCTTTCACAGGCACGCGCCAACTCTGCCGCAAAGTATCTGCAATCAAAAGGAATCGAGGCTGGCAGAATTGAGGCGGTTGGCAAAGCACACACCGATCCTGTTGCTCCACAGAACACTGCCGCAGGTAGAGCTATGAATCGTCGGGCTGAAGTTATTTTGGTTCCCGCACATAGCCATAGCCACCCACATTAATTCCAAATTATTCATTGGGTGGAAACTGTTTTAGTTCCTCCGACCCAATGCGCGCAGTCCAAATGTTTTTGTATCGACGTAGAGGCGGGTCGTTGTACCCGCCTACTGCTATCATATTACTGCCCTGTATGCGCACCAGATAAGGATTTTACCACTTATGCGTTTGGTATTTGCCTGCTGCTTGCTTTTGCTGTTGATTCCCTGTCAAACACCTGCAGATACCACCGATGTGCAACCCCTGCGACCTTCACCTATCCGGGAATTTTTAGCAGAACACCTGCAATCTCCCTCGCTTCAGTTGTCTCTATTTTCATACAAGCCAGAGTTGGGTAGCTTGGCTGATATTCTTCAGAGTGTCGGAGTCTCGCGGATTCCGGGCGCGCTGTTACCAACATTTTCGGTTGTATTTAAACATAGCACTGCGTTCGATTCACGCTTGGAGTTTGGCTATTGGCGAATGGAACTTGACATCCCGCCGCCTACCTCTGCAAGTCTCTCCGCCACCCTCATCCCGATTTCGTATCAGTTTATCTATCGCCCCGTGCTTCTCTCCGAATATCTCCCAATCTACTTGGGCGGTGGTATCGGTTATTTGGGAACAAGCTTTAGTGGTAGCGCAATCGACCTCATCGAACAGCAAGGTATCAGCTTTGATAATGGCTCTTCAGGTCCGACGGGGTACGTCCTCATCGGGGCAGAATTGCTACAATGGGAGCATAACCTTTCGCTCAACTTTGAGGTGCAACGGATACTCAAAACAGTGGAGACAACTGGCACAATACCACTCGACCTGATTTTAGACGGCACTGCAATCGGCTTAGGCGTCAAAATGCGATTTTAAATTGGATGTCTTTAAAGTATGGCAAGCGCATTTTTCCATTTGTTGTCTGTCTTGTATTCGGCTGTATCATCGGCGGTTACTCGGATACGCCCCTCCCGCTTTTTAGTCTACTGGTCGCAACCAGTGCTTTCGTCTTTTTCGGCATGGAGCTTGCGGTTTATCTGCTGTTAATCGCGCTGCCCTTCTCATTTCGCTACATTCTCCCAGGTCGCTTTGAGATTCAAACACCGACAGAGCCACTATTAGGGATGCTCGTTGTCGTTTACTGTGGAAAAAAAATACTTGATCGGGCACTCCGTAAGGACAAACCGGAAAACACCTTCCCTTTTTTTACCCCGCTCTGCTTCTACGTTCTCGTTACATTCCTTTCTGTTATCAATACGCCGGATCTTTTTGGCACCCTTAAAGGGGCACTCCGTGCTACAGTCTACATGCTGTTTAGTGTGATAGTGCACGCTGTCGTCCAAAACAGGACTGCCCTGAAACGATTTTTTATTGCCAGTTTTCCATCCGCTGCGGTTGCTGTTATCTGGACAGTTATTGTTCTCATCTATCACATAGATGCATGGCAGTGGACGAGCGCGTATCGGAGCGCGCCGTTTACGAACTACTCTGTTTATGGGGCGTTTACTGCGATCTTCTTCCTTGTCTGTCTCAGTCGTCTCCTCTTTGACAATAGCGGGTACGACCGCGTGCTCTGGACAGCATGGTTCTTATGCTTCGGTGTGGGCCTCCTAATGTGCTTTTCACGTGGTGTCTGGCTATCGGTCATTGTTGCGATCGGTTTCATGCTGCTGCAACTGGGAAAAGGGGTTACACACAAAAAAATTCTGTTTATCGGTGCCGCAAGCTTTATCTTATTGGTGTGTCTAAATCTACCCGGCATCTACAACATTCTCGTTGAACGTGTTACGTCCGCTGTGGACCTCAGTTACGCTTCAAACCGAGCGCGTCTCTTACGATGGGGACAGGCGTTTGTGATGTTCTCTGAAAGCCCTATTTTGGGTAAGGGATATGGTGCGTTTGCGATGTTGTACGAAGAGGATGTCGCACTTGTTGGAAGTTATACTGCACAGTACCAACTCGGTGCACACAGCGAATATCTCCAAGTGATGGCGGAATTGGGAATCGTTGGATTAGGTGTATGGATATGGCTGAACTTTGCCTTCCTACACTACGGATTTCGTGCCCTCAAAACGTTAGGAGACGGCTTTTACCGTGCCGTGGTCATTGGGTTGATGGCGGCAGAAATTTCATTGATGGTGCATTTCATAGTGAACAATCTGCTGAACGGTGATGCTATCGGGATCCCTTTTTGGGGTATCTACGGACTACTGCCAGCTGTCGTGCAAATGGCGAATCGCGAAAAGACTTCATCCGAAACTGAAGACAATGTATAATAACCTAAAGCAAGTTTCAATATTAACCTTCACGTTTTGAATCCGCAAGTGGGGTGGAAGCATGGAAGATTGGAAGGTAGCGGACGCGGTGTTTCTTCCACCCTTGCTGTGCTTCCATCCTTCCTCAAAACCTAATATTGCTCAAGGGAGAGATTAAATGAATATTATCCACATTATTTCAGACACATTTCGACGCGATAACCTCGCTATCTATGGCGGAAAAGGATACACGCCGTCCCTGAACGCCTTTGCGGAAAAATGTGTCGTTTTTGATAAAGCGTATGTCTGTGGTTTTCCGACTGTCCCGATCCGAGGCGAACTCGTGACAGGGCAAGTCAGCATCTGTCGGAGGGGGTGGGAACCCTTGAAGCGAGATGTCCCCGTCATCGCTGATGACTTAACGAACACTGGGGTTGTGAGTATGATGATTGCGGATACACCCCACCATATCAACAATGGCTTCTTTTACAATCGCGGGTTCACCGGATGGAAGTGGATTCGCGGGCAAGAGGGGGACCACTTAGAGACCCACCCGTACGATTACGAATCAAAGGACGCATTGCGATATCGAGAGTACACACGAACACATCCCAATAAGTTACCCGGTGGACTTGGCAACCACATCAGAAATGCTGATTTTCGACAGACAGAGGCAGACACTTACGTCGCACAGACTATGCAAACGGCTTGCGATTGGTTAGAGCGTAACCATCAGCACGAAAACTTCTATCTGATGGTGGACACCTTTGATCCACACGAACCGTGGGATGCTCCTGAATGGTATCTAAAACGTTTCGATGCAAGCGACTACGACGGACCAGAACCGATCTATCCACCGTACGGTCCCAATCCGATGAATGAACGCGAGACGGAACGTCTCAACGCACTCTACCGCGCAGAGGCATCACTCGTTGACAATTGGATCGGACAACTCTTACGGAAAATTGACTATATGGGCTTGATGGAAAACACGATGGTGATCTTCATGGCAGACCACGGTTTTCTGTTGGGTGAACACGGACTGCTCGCTAAGAACTTTAGCATGTATGAAGAGGTTATCCATATCCCACTCATGGTTTATCACCCAGAGGCGACACCACGTCACACAGATGCGCTCACCAGCATTATTGATATTCCGCCTACTGTTATTGATGTGTTCGGTGCAGAGCGCGGTGGACAGGTGGAGGGTAACAGTCTTCTCCCAGCCATCATGGGAGATACCGACACAGGACGCGAGTATGCCATTACGCATGGTGCTTGGGTTGGTGGTTGGAGTCCTGACGGTGGTACCCCGCATGGAAACATCACTGACGGCACCTGGTCCCTGCTCTTAGAGAATCAAGGCGCACCGAAACAGTTATTCCATTTACCCTCTGATCCGGATCAGATGCAGAACCGGTTTGCGTCAGATACGTCA
>JAPOOP010000150.1 GCA_026713385.1 Candidatus Poribacteria bacterium
TTCAGATCTGAGATAGGCTGCGAGCTGCCTCTTACCCGCCTGATAACGATTGTCACCTCTCCAAATCTTCGTTTCCACGATATATTTTTCTTGGTTATGAATGATGATGATGTCCATCCTACCGCGGCCGGTTGGCACCTCAATGTGCATAAAACCACCAATAAGTTTTATAAACTGGTCAAGATAGGCGAGCAGCAGATGTCTGCCAACCGATTCTTGGGGTGTATCTGGCACTTGTAGAATCCTGAACCCTGCGCGTATAATGAAATCTCGGAAATTGTCAAGTAATGCCTTTATATCAATGCGTCCGGTCGGTGTAATATAATCGAAAAAATCTTCATGACTCCCGCTGGGAAGGTACTCATGCTCCAGTCCATTGATTATCGGTTTAAAGGTCCTCATGATACGGTAAAGATAAATCAGGTTGAGAATTTCACACATACCATCAGAGGCTCTTTTGATGACTCCATAAGTGGCGAGTTCATTGATAATATCATCGTCCATGTTGAAGTCCACACCTTCATCCCGCGCCATGATACGCATGAGAACGCTTTCAAAGCGTGGATTTTTTCGGATGTTGGTTGTCAGATGCTCAATGTTAGTATTCTGTCCATGAAGAAACTCAGTGTGTGCCTCTGAAAAGTGCGTCAGGGTAATCGGCTCGGTTTTCGGAACCTGCAATTCTTCTGTGAGAATCTGTGCGAATCGGTTAACAAGGACGGGTTGCCCGGCCGTCTGCTTATGAATGGATTCTATAACTTCTGGGACAAAGGCTTGCCCGACTTCGTCTGTATACTGTTCCAACAATTCCTGCACCTGTTCAAGCGTAAAGTTGGGGAGATGAAATTCATCTTGGATATTGAAAGGCGAAATAGACCGGTCGTAATTAAGTTGCGCAATACTTTTTACGCCAATGATGCCGACGCTGTGTGGGCATCGGGGTTTACCGGCAATATAGATATGGCGGAGGGTATGAAGAAAATCACTCAGGGCAGCCTGCGGAATGCCGTCGAATTCGTCAATAATGAAGACGAATTTCTGGGGTGTTAGCACCCGTTCAAGGCGTCTAAAAAACCTTCTCAGTGTGTGAGGGTTCGTTAGTTCCGTATCCGCCAGCAATTGAATTAAAGCCTCAGTCGGTGTTCCACCGCGTCGCTGGAACAAGTTCTCAATTTCCTCGCAAATATCTTGGTAAAGGTTGGCATAAAAATCGGCAACAGATGTATTCTTATACACATCGAAATTCAGTGGAATTGGGAAGTAGGCTGCTGGTGAAGCGGCTTCTGCTTCAATGCCAGAATCCGCTACGAGTACGTCAAGGGCACGTCGAAAGAAGGTGGTTTTACCTGTTTGACGCGGCGCGAAGATAACGACATAACGTCCCTCTTCAACACGTTTGATAAAATCGGCGATCTCGTCGGAACGTGAAACAACGTAGTGTTCTTGAGGATTGACGGGACCTTGTGTTCCAAAACGTCTCATTTTCTGATCCTTTCCGCTAAACTCCTGGTTCTTGATTGTATCACATCGGGTCGATGCAGTCAACGCTAAATACCCACAATTCCAGGGCAATTCAGTTTTCCTGTAGGATAGAACTCCGATTCTTGGGGAAACCTCCAAGCAAAAACACCCTCCTTCCGTAGGAGCGAGCTGTGGCTCGCGACTTTCTTCAAAAATCCACGAAAATAGCGAAAACAATAGTGAATTAGAAAAATACTTTTACACTTTATTAATACGACGGGCGATGAAGGGTTTCCCTACTACAAACGCTCCCTCGTTAAGGGTAGATGTAAACATAATTGTAAATTTCACCATAAATGACTTTATCCTCATTGAGGCGTTGTTCGAGTTGAACAGAATCACTGGAAATGAATAGGCAGATTATCCTACGTTGCGAAGTCATGCACCCATTCATCCGGAAACCGTGTCTTTAAATTATGAGAGGGTCTTACGTATCACGTTTAAAAGGGATGGCATTATGTGCGAAAGGGATGTTGCAAATATGCGTCCCTCGCGCTCGAATGCATAGAACAGACTTTGAAGGGAAAATAAGGATGCAAGCGATCATTTTATGCGGCGGACTCGCGACGCGGTTGGGCAATACTACGAAAACTGTTCCTAAAATTCTGCTTGAGATTAGTGGTAAAACGGTTTTGGAGTGGCAGATCCAACTCCTAAGGGATGTGAATGTTGAAGAGGTTATCCTTGCGTCGGGTCATCTACACAATGCGCTTTATGCGCGCGTAGGTGATTACTACGCAGGTGTCAAGGTCAGATACGCCAGAGAGGAGAAGCGGCTTGGCACAGGTGGCGCGATTCGGAATGCTATGGAATACGTTAGCACATCCCCTTTTTTTGTTTTGAATGGGGATGTACTGCTTTCCAACTTCTCACTTCGTAAGATGTTAGTGAACTTCCACCAAGACATGGTAGGGCTTCTGCTGGGTGTGCGTGTTGATGACATTCGTTCCTACGGTGAAATTGTGTCGGATGACGATGGGAAAGTTACAGCCTTCCGCGAGAAACAGCCTGTTTATCGCTTTGGTTACATTAACAGTGGTGTGTGCCTTTTCAACCAGACTATTGTTGAGGCTTTTCCTGAAGACCGGGATAATTTCTCAATCGAACGGGATGTTTTTCCGAAGGTCTCTAATCTTTACGCCTTACAAACCGATGCGGATTGGATTGACATTGGCGTTCCAGAGCGGCTAGCGTATGCACGAGAACACTTCCAAAACGGAGACTTTCAATGAATCTTGACATATTTAGGGCGTATGATATTCGGGGCATTTTTGGTGTTGACTTTCAACCGACAGATTTTTATCAAATTGCCCGTGCGTTTGTCGATCACTTCCAACCAAAAATCGTTGCTTTGGGACACGATGTCCGAAAAAGCTCACCGGTGCTGTTCCAAAAAGTTGCTGAAGGATTAATAGATTCCGGGGTCAAGATCCTTAACCTTGGTCGGATTTCGACCGATATGCTCTACTTCGCTGTTGTGCACTACCAAGCAGATGGTGGCATTGTCATCTCCGCCTCTCACAATCCAGCTGAATATAACGGTATGAAACTCGTCCGCTGGCATGCCGCACCGATATCCGCTGATACAGGTCTTTTTGATATTCGCAATGCTATTGAAAACCCAACGCTATCTGGGAAACAAAAAACACACTGCCGTGCAATCCCTGAGCCTGTTCCATTTCTGGATGCCTACCTAAAGCACCTAAGTTCATTTACAGACTTACAGAAGCTCTCCAGCAAGCGGATTGTCATCAATGCCAATAGTGGGCTTGCTGGACAGATTGCAGAACGCCTGTTAGCAGAAACACCTATCCAGATATGCGAGCAGTTGTTTACCCAACCCGATGGTACATTCTCCAAGATTCCCGCTGGCAGACCTGATCCCTTGAGACCTGAAAATCGGGAATTAACCACAGAGGCGGTTAAACGAACAAAGGCAGATTTGGCAGTCGCATGGGACGCAGATGCCGACAGATGTTTTTTCTTTGATGAAGACGGGGCATTCGTCGAAGGTTGTTATATTACGGCGTTGCTTGCCGAAAAACTCCTTGAAGAAAAAGGAGAACGGACTGTCATCTTTGATCCAAGAGCCGTCTGGGCGGTAGAGAACGCCGTTGTCTCCGCGAATGGCACGCCGCTTCTCAACCGATGCGGACACTCGTTTATTAAAGCCCGCATGCAAGAAACTGGCGCACTCTTCGCCGGAGAAGCGAGCGGACACTACTACTTCAGAGAGAATTTCTATACAGATAACGGGATGATTCCCTTATTGCTCATCCTTGAATACCTCAGTGCAAACCGGACATCACTCGCTGAATCTGTTAACCGTTTCCGATCGGCATATCCAGTTTCAGGTGAAATCAACTTTTCCTTTGAAACCGAGCGTCATAAGCGAAATGCTATGGGGGTCGTCCAACAAGAAATATACGCTTTGGGGAACCATCCTTGTATTGAAATGCCTGTTGACGGTTTGTCGGTTAGATTCCAAACGGGTTTCCGCCCACTTACTGCGAATAGTCATGAACACGGTAATTGGCGCTTTAATCTCCGAGAATCGAACACTGAACCCTTGTTACGACTCAATGTTGAAGCTATCGGAAGCGAGAATCTCCTTATTGAACAAACGATGAGAGTTAGTGAAAAACTTCAGAGTCTCGGGGGTAGCAGAGAAACGGGGTTTCGCTGGGAAAAGGAATAGTTTGTAAATTGTACATTTAATGCTGGTATATCCGCGTTTTCTGTTAGTTTGATGTAGTTGAGTTTGTATATTTTCTCTAAATCTTGCACCCCTTGCCTGAATATGTTGTGTCCTTAATTTTAAAAGCACAATCATAAAGAACAAAAAGATTGGAGGAAAACGTGTTTGATTTCCCAAGAGTTTTACACCGACTTTACCTCTTTGAAGAAGATGGTGTCCTTTATGCGGCAGATATCGAGAAAGCACGGGTCATAGAGATTTCCGCCGTGATGGTTGACATCTTGAAACTGGCAGAAGAGCAGAGGAATGAGGAAATTGTTCAGACGTTGAATACCTCTTATTCAGAGGCCGAGATTTATGAGGCGTTTGAGAGATTTGTGGAATTTGAAAGGGAAGGCTTGCTATTCAATCGGGGTGAAAATCTCAGAGAAACTTTCGCTATAGAAAGTAAACGGCGAAAGTTGCTTGTTGTGATACCTAACATTACCACTGACTCGTTCTTTGATATTGAAACGTTATATGCCGGAACAAACATGGCACTGTCTTACATGTTTGAACATCTCACCAAATACGTAGATCTCCATTTTGCGGGCAACCAAAATCGAAAATTAGCCGACAACGTGTATGAAGTTGACATTAGGGTGTCTGACTTTGGTAAACTCAGTCGAAGCATCAACGAAACCTATTTCGGTATTCTTACCTTACATCGCGACCACGAGACATGGCTACTCCCCCTCTATCAACACAGGGAACTGCCGCCTATTCTTGTCCAATGCCACGCCCCACGCGGACATGGTGGAAACGCAATCAACTCAATGTTGCGGCATTACGCGGCGATGCGAGATTTTGATGCTTTTACCGCACCATCGGATTATGTCCGGGATTTCTATGCAAATTACGTCTGGGATCCCAGTTTCTTTAACACTTTGCCCAACGGTGTAGATTCTGCTCTGTTCTGTCCGATGGAGAAAGAAACAGCAAAAAAGGAACTTGCCAAACATGTAGGAGACAACCGAATCCTGACGACTCCCACAGTCGGCTATCTCTCGCGGGTGCAATCAGAAAAAGGGGCATCTGTCTACTTGAAACTCGCTGAGTTGAATCCGCACTTGTTGTTTTTAATTGCGGGACCACACTTCGGAAGGTATCAATTGCGGGAACTCCCTAATAATCTCGTTTATGCTGGATTCCACCCGCGCGAGAAGTTGCCGATGGTCTATAACGCATTTGATGTCTACTGTTTCCTTTCAATGTCAGGCGAGGAAACCTTTGGATTGACGGTCCTTGAAGCGATGGCGTGTGGCGTTCCACCGATCGTTCCCAATTTTGATGGTGTGCCTTCAGTCGTCGGGGATGCAGGATTAATCGCCGATGCTGAGAATTTTGACCAAGATATAGGTCCTCTCGTGAGTTACCCGTCCCCGATAGATTTTTCGGAGAAGATTAACCTACTATTGAGCAACGATGGCATGAGGCAAACACTGTCCCAAAAAGCGAGAAAACGCGCGCTATCGTTTACTTGGGATAAAACTGCACAACGTATTATCCAATTCTTTGAATCACTTCACGAAAAAAGGCAACTTGTGAGTCCAAATAAACTCTTGAATGCCTTCGCCCCTGACATTGAAGTATCAAACCCGAAGCAACATCATCTCAAATACAAATCCATCCTGTTGAGTATGAACAAGCACTACCAACGTTCTCTAATGGGAGATGCCCTCTATTCCCAGCGTGTTGAGGAAGGACTTGCGATAACTCTTTTGAGAAACCATACAGCAAGAGAAGCAGAGGCACTTCTTGCTGTATTCATCGAAGATCAATCAGAGGCGAGAACAATTCTTCAAAGCGTTCGTGGCTTAATCCATGCAACCGCTTAAGAAAATGGAGGCGAATAGACTATGACACTTCACGCTCACTACCGCCTGAACCGACACCGTAAATTTGAACAAGAGGGTCGGAAATATGTCGCGGATCTTGAAGCGAACGATATCGTTCAAGTCAACGATGTAGAATGGGAAATTCTGAGCCGCTATGGAACACAGACGCAATACCAAATCGTTGAGGCACTCAAGGAA
>JAPOOP010000295.1 GCA_026713385.1 Candidatus Poribacteria bacterium
AAGCGTGCTCGGTAGCAGTCTTTTCGTCGGCTGTCGCCATGTCTGCTGGATCCGGGACACGTCCTGTCACATCGGTCACCATACCAGGGTTCGTGCCCCACGTCACCTGCGGTGCGATTTCTGCTGCGTCGAGTTGCAATGCCCGATCGTAGGTTGCGCCTTCGTCAGTAGGAAGCTGCTTCCAGTTTTCGACTGCGGCATCAAACGCCTCACCTTTCGGCGCGAAACGCTTGCCAGCGATGTATTCGTAAGTGGTATCATCAGGAGCAATCATACCTGCACGTGCACCTGCCTCAATAGACATATTGCAAACGGTCATCCGTTCCTCAATGCTGAGGGCACGGATCGCCGAGCCTGTATACTCAACGACGGCACCGTTCCCGCCGTCAATACCGATGTGTCCGATAATAGAGAGGATAATGTCTTTTGCGGTCACGCCGTAAGGAAGTGTGCCATCAATCCGAATCTCAAAGGTTTCTGATTCCTGTTGCAGAAGGCATTGCGTGGCGAGTACATGCTCAATCTCGCTGGTACCGATGCCGAAAGCAAGTGCACCGAGTGCGCCGTGTGTTGACGTATGGCTGTCGCCACAGACGAGAGTCTTGCCGGGCAACGTGATACCGAGTTCGGGGCCGATGACATGCACGATGCCTTGTTCAGGGCTATCGATGTCGTAAAGTGGAATGTCAAACTCGGCGCAGTTTTGCGCGAGTGTTTCCATCTGCTTCGCCGCAATCAAGTCGGTGATGGGTAGCGACCTATCTGTCGTCGGGACGTTGTGATCCATCGTGGCGAACGTCAGATCCGGACGACGGACTTTCCGGTTGTTGAGTCTTAACCCCTCAAACGCTTGTGGGGATGTGACTTCGTGAACGAGGTGCGTGTCAATATAGAGAATCGGCACCTCATCTGCGGAAGCGCGCACGAGATGCGCCTCCCATATTTTTTCATACATCGTTTGTGTTTTCATAGTTTTCTTTTTCCTCTAACTTGTAATGTTTGTGACCTGATTGCCTACGGTTATACGATTCTGGCTTTTCTATCTTTCCGACATATCTCCAACTCAACGTAAATACGACGGGCAGTCCTCCCTTGACAACGTATAATTTCAAACCCTCTGGATTCCAAGTAAGGATAAACATACCGGTTTCGATAGTCGTAGGAGGCTTTTGTAATCTGATCGTAGCTGGAATCAATAGCAAGGATTTTCAAGACAGGTTTCAAGTCAAAGCGTCGTCTTTATCAAGACAATATAGCGTTATCATTTTCCTCTGTTACAGTTTTTTTTCACAGGCACGTTTGATCAAACGTTCAATCATCCGCTGCTCGACCTCAATTAAGGTGCATCCTATAGGCGTTCGGGCTCGCACTTCATTAATAGCGCGTTTTTTGTCCAGTATCCCAAGACCGAGAATACCCATATCATATTTAGGGCGTTGTCGAATACGTTCCGCAACCAATTCTGTTTGTTGTTCAGGCGTCAATTGGACAAACGAAAACCGGGCGGGTTCATCTTCTACCACTTCCCGTAAAGAGAGCCATTGCCCGTTGGGTGCCATAGCCACTGGTCGACTCCAATGGTCTTCGCGAGGCATCGGTGTGTTATTCGCCATGGGTGTCTCCTCAATACTAAGTACTCAGAATCAAGATGATGCTTTCCACTATATCACTCAGAGCCGTTAGTCATAGTATCATACCCTAAAAACAACCGAAAATCAAATAAAAAGCGCATTTGTTCTGCTCTCCTATAGATACTTTTCGAGAACGGCATTTTTACGCTCGGGGGCGTTATTAATCACGGCTTGGGCTTGGGTGATTTCTGCTTCTAATTGCTCAACTTCTACGGCAAATTGCTGTTGAATATTAAGCGGTGGGACTGGGATTCTTATGTTTTTAATTTCTGTTAGATTAAGCATGTCATATTGAGATAAATCCTGTATTATTCTATTATAAAGCGATTTCAAACAATAAAAGATATAAATATCCAGTACGTTTTTTGATAAAGATTTTATCCCCGCAATATTCTGATTCGTAGTTGCTTCAAATGTCAAAAAGCCGGTTTTGCCTTTTGTCGCGCCCACTAAAGCGATTAAAGTCGTATCCGATGTAAGCCACTTTGCACTGGAATTATTTAATCCTTCTTCGGTAATACATTCATAGTCAATATTTTTATTAATATGCGTTTCTTTACAGACTTCTGAGCGCAACCAAGGTATCAATCCATTTTTCCAATAAGCATTATTTTTCCTTGAAGGTGTACCACCACTTTTAATATCTGCTATATCTCCCAATTTTTTTATTACAGAACTGGAACTTACAACCGCCTGTAGCTTTTCCTCAATTTCTTGCTTGACTGTGGTAATGGCTTCGCGGGCTTGGGCAATCTCCAGTTCCACTTCCTCACACTCATCAACAATTTGCTGTTGTGTTTCAAGCGGTGGGAGAGGGATTTTAATTTGTTTCATGCTCTCCGCGTTTAAATTGGGTTGCGCTAATGTAGTTGTTAAAACATCGACTTGTTTCCAATAATCTGTCGTTTTGTGGTAAGCGAAAATATATTCAGGCAATATTTTTGCTGATGCTTTTATCCTAACCAGATAAGAAGCAAAAATTAAATGCTCCTCTATACCTTTATACAATAGCATTCTTCCTGTGCTACCACTGCGTGCAATAACAATGTCACTCGGATTCAAAGTATAATCTTGAATAATTTGCTCCGATGGGTTGATATATTTTTTGTCTGTATTTTTTAATTGTCCATCTTCTGTAATGTCAGTGATCCTTAAATATCTTACATCTTGTACTGCCATCGGAAATTTAGACCACTCTCTAAACCAAGATTGTGCTACAATACAATCTCAATTGAAAGGAGTATCCGATGGCGAAACGAAGAAGATTTACCCCTGAATTTAAAGCAGAAGTTGTCCTTGAGGCACTTCG
>JAPOOP010000224.1 GCA_026713385.1 Candidatus Poribacteria bacterium
CCGCAGGTATTTACAGGGTTGAATTGCGATTTTCTGCAACCAATATAACAACAAGTGTGTAGTCCGTAATGAAATTAGGTTCTCCTTAAATGGCATAATTTTGCTTCGCAGCGAGAATGCTTTACATGTGGAGGACGGATAAATGGAGAGGAACTTTCAGATTCCAATCCAGTTAACCAAACCGCAAGGTATAATTAAAAAATGTCAGGATATTATAGATTTCCAACAATTTGTCAGGATACTATTGTTTTTGTATGTGAAGATGATTTGTGGACAGTTCCGGTTGAAGGTGGGTTTGCGAGACGGCTTACGTCGAATCTCGGTACAGCGAGCTCTCCGCGCTTATCACACGATGGTGAGCTACTTGCCTTTACAGGACGTGAAGAAGGACCGGCAGAGGTTTATGTTATGCCCGCACTCGGCGGCGAGGCGAAGCGGCTCACCTATCAAGGGAGCAATGCTGCTATCGTCAACTGGAATGCCGATAGCAAGACAATTCTCTATGCCAGTAATGCCGGTTTGGCATTTGATCCGTGGATATGGAAAATTTGTGCCGATGGCGGCGAACCGCAACGTCTATCCTACGGTCCCGCGAATCATATTGATTTCAGCGGTACCGGCGGTGTTGTCGTCGGTAGACTGACCCGTGAACCGGCGCGCTGGAAACGCTATCGCGGCGGCACTGCGGGACAACTCTGGGTTGACTCGGAAGGGGATGGGCAATTTCAGCCGCTCGCACCCGTGGATAGTAATTTCACAACACCCATGTGGATCGGTGAACGTATCTATTTTATTTCTGATCATGAAGGTGTCGGCAATATCTATTCCTGCCTTCCTACGGGTGAAGATATTCAACGCCACACGCATCAGGATACCTACTACTGCCGTTCCGCTCAGACGGATGGCACACGTATTGTCTACCACGCCGGGGCTGACCTGTTTGTTTATGAAATCGAGAATGATGCTGAAGCCCGCGTTGACGTCGAATTCCGAAGCCCGCGTACCCAACGACAACGGAAGTTCGTCAGTCCATCGCGCTATCTACAGGATTATGCCGCGACGCCGGACGGACACGCATTGGCAGTGACCGTCCGAGGGAAACCCTTTACAATGGCGAATTGGGAGGGCGCGGTTCTCCAACACGGCGAGCGCAGTGGGACACGTTATCGCTTTACTGAGTGGCTCAACGACGGTAAACGGCTTGTTACCTTGTCCGATGCTGCCGGTGAAGAGGCACTTGAAATCCATACACGCGATGGCAGTGCTGACGTTGTTCGGCTTGACACCCTTGACATCGGGCATGTTCGGCAACTCGCGGTTGCTCCGCAAACCGAAGGCGACGAGAAGGATCGGTTGCTCCTTATCAATAATCGTCTTGAACTTTTGCACATCGATTTAGAGACGCAAGAGATGCGAGTGCTCGACAAGGGGTATTATCAGAATATTCGAGATGTCGCGTGGTCGCCTGATGGTAAATGGTGTGCGTATAGTTTTGCAGCTACGGAAACCACGCGTTCAATCAAACTCTGCCAGATTGAAACGGGTGAAACGTGGTTCGTTACGGATCCAGAATTCAGCGATTTCGGTCCAGCCTGGGATCCGGAGGGGAAGTATCTCTATTTTCTCTCCTATCGCGAGTTCAATCCGGTCTACGATGCACTCCACTTTGATCTTGGGTTTCCTACGGCGATGCGTCCGTTGCTCGTGACCTTGCAAAAAAGCTTGGGCAATCCTTTCATCCCTGAACCTCGCCCGCTTGAGGAGGAGAAGGAAGATAGGGAGGAGGATGATGAAGAACGGAAGGAACAGGACCGCGAGGATAAGGCATCTGACGAGAAATCTGAGCAGGAAACGGAAAAACTGATTACGATAGATGTGGAAGGTATTACGCAGCGCGTCGTCGCTTTTCCGTACCCGCACGGACGTTATGGACAGATTGCCGGTATTGAAGGTAAAGCGATTTTTACGGCGTTTCCGGTGCAAGATACACCTCCAGACGATGAAGAGAGCAGACCGAGAGGTGTCCTTCACGCTTACGACTTCAAGGAGCAGAAAAAGGAGTCACTTGTCTCTGGCATTAATGATTTTCAACTCTCGCGTGATGCGAAAACACTCGTCTATTCCACGGGAAATCGGTTACGGGTTATCAAGGCGGGTAAAAAGGCTGATAGTGACTCCAAGTCCGAGCGTAGAGGTGGCCCGAGCCGACAGACCGGTTGGATCGACCTTAATCGTATCAAAGCCTCCGTCGTTCCAACGGCTGAGTGGCATCAGATGTATCGGGAGGCGTGGCGACTTCAGCGGGAATACTTCTGGACAGAGGATATGTCCGGCGTGGATTGGGAGCATGTCTATCAACGGTATCTGCCGCTCCTTGAACGGATCGCAACACGCGGTGAATTTTCGGACTTGATGTGGGAGATGCAGGGAGAACTCGGCACCTCACATGCCTATGAGATGGGTGGCGATTATCGGAGTTCCCCGAATTACGCACAAGGGTTTCTCGGTGCGGATTTTGTCTACGATGCGGAAAACAGTGGGTATCGTATCACGCATATCCCGCTCGGCGATGGCTGGGAGGCAACGAAGGATTCACCACTCAATGCCCCCGGAATTAATATCCGTGAAGGCGATGTTTTGCTTGCTATTGCCGGACAGCGTGTCAGCGAAACCGTTTCGCCGGGTGAACTGCTCGTAAGCCTCGCAAATCAGGAGGTTCAAGCCACGTTCCGAAGTGCGGACGATGGTGAAGAACGTGTCGTCACGCTTAAGGTACTGGGAAGCGAAAGCGAACTTCGGTATCGCGAATGGGTATCCCATAATCGGCGATACGTCCATGAAAAAACGGATGGTAAAGTCGGGTATGTCCATATTCCTGATATGGGACGGCGCGGATACGCAGAATTTCACCGCGGTTTTCTCGCTGAAGTGAGTTATCCGGCTTTGCTGGTCGATGTCCGGTACAATGGGGGTGGGCACGTCTCGCAACTACTTTTAGAGAAATTGTCTCGCCGACGCATTGGATATGACGTTCCGCGGTGGGGGACGCCGCATCCGTATCCAGAGGCTTCCGTTTTAGGTCCGATGGTGGCTGTCACAAATGAGAATGCGGGTTCAGATGGTGACATTTTCTCGCACTGTTTTAAGTTGATGGAGTTGGGGTTGCTCATCGGCAAGCGGACATGGGGTGGCGTTATCGGTATCTCACCGCATCAGGCATTTGTGGATAGAGGTGGCACAACGCAACCAGAGTATTCGTTCTGGTTTGTTGACGTTGGCTGGAGTGTTGAGAACTACGGAACCGATCCAGATATAGAGGTAGATTATCGTCCGCAAGACTATGCCACAGAAGGCGATCCGCAGCTTGACCGAGGAATTGAGGAACTCCTCCGCCAGATGGAGGAGAATCCACCCGAAGTCCCCGATTTCGGTGAACGTCCGCGTTTGACCTTGCCCACACTCCCGAAAGCGTGATATGATATGTGTAAGCAAAAATCAATAATGCGCCATATACACCCAAGAGAACTACAATTCTACCAGACACCAAACGGGCGAGAACCTTTTACCGAATGGTTTGAATCAATTCAGAATCAGAAGACGCATGACAGAATTCAAAGGCGGCTTGACCGGCTCGCCCTTGGCAATTTTGGCGATTGTAGAACTGTTGGTGGCGGGGTTTTTGAACTCCGTATTCATTTCGGGGCAGGCTATCGTGTTTATTTTGGAGAAGTGGATAACACAATTGTACTTTTGCTTTGTGGCGGGGACAAATCATCGCAGACACGGGATATTGAACGCGCAAAAAACTATTGGTTAGAATACAAGGAGACACAACAATGAGAAAATTGAGGACATGGCGCGCATATCTAACCGAACGGTTTACTGCTAATCCAGAAGAGGCAATTCAGTATCTCAAATTCTCACTTGAGGAATACCAAGTTGACGGGGATACGCCTTTGCTGCTGCTGGCACTGCGGACCGTCGTAGAATCGCAGGGGGGGATTTCCGTACTCTCCAAGAAAACCGAGATCGCCCCGGAATCCCTCTCCGATATTCTGTCCAGCAACGAGGCACCGCGGATTGACACGCTCAGCACTATTCTCAACGCGTTGGGATGTAGGCTCTTGATTGAACCGGTAGCAGACACGGACTCCTGTGTTGAATCTAAGCGCGAAGACGAAACAGACGTAAACACGACTGTGGAGAAAAGTATAGCGCAAGTAATTGAACCACCCGTATCTTGATTGAAGCCAATAGTTCAAGTAAATTTTTTCTTCTTGGATGCAAATGCGGTTGTTTGTGAAAGAAAACGGGTAAGTGAGGTAGTCTTATGGCAAAAGCGGAAGTTGAGGTGCAATTCACATTTACACTGCCTATTGACGAGAGTTTTTTGCGACACAAAACCGATGCGGAACGTAAAGCGATAGAGGCTTTTGTGCTTGAACTCCTTCGGCATGGGGATATTAGTGCCGGTAGAGCTGCGAAACTCCTCGATATTTCGCGATGGGATCTTTCAGACTTGATGTCTGTGGCTGGAATCTCCCCTTTTGCTGAACTCAGTGCTGAAGATCTTGATACTGAAGTCGAAACTGCTCTAAAGGTTTTGAATAGTAAGGACGATGAAGAACCATTATGCGTATACTCTGTGCGAACGTAGGAAGCACCTCGTTCAAATACCAAATTATTGATATGAAGACCACGACCTCGCTCGTCAAGGGAGGCGTGGAACGTATCGGTAATTCACCCTCTGCTTTCACTCACGCTGTGCCGGGGAAACCGTCCCGCGAAGGCGAAATCGATGCACCCACACATACTGTTGCTATCGCGCACGCAATGGAGCTAATCACCGATGCCGAGGTCGGATGTTTTGAAGACTTGGGGCAATTGGACGGTGTCGGATTCAAAACCATTCTTGCCCGAGGATACTGGCGTTCCGCACGGATCACCGAAGATGTGATAACCGCGCTGGAGACCTCTACACCGCTCGCGCCGATGCATAATCCCGCTTATGTTGCCTCTATCCGCGCCTTCCATGAACTGCTCCCTGCGACACCACTCGTTGCAGTCTTTGAGACGTGGTTCCATCAGACGATCCCGGATTACGCCGCCGAATTCGGTGTGCCTCGCTTCTGGGTGGAACAACACGACATCCGTCGGTACGGCTACCATGGAGCTTCGCACCGATACATCTCTGAACGCGTGCCGCAGCTGCTCGGACAGGAGACAGCGGAAGGGTTACGCATTATCTCTTGCCATCTCGGTGGCAGTTCATCGCTCTGCGCCATCAAAGACGGGGAATCTATTGATACCTCGATGGGAACATCTACGCAATACGGGATGATCCAGTCTACCCGGTGTGGCGAGTTAGACGCGTTTGCGGTGCTCTATATGATCGACAAAGAGGGATTCTCTACCGATGAGATTCGTCGTCAATTGGTTGAGGATTCAGGATTGAAAGGGATCTCCGGTACGAGCGGTGATATGCGTGATATAGAAGCGGCGATCGAGGCAGGCAACGATGATGCTCGCTTGGCACTCGATACTTACGTTTACGGTATAAAAAAATATATTGGTGCCTATATCGCTGCGCTTGGCGGAGTGGATGTGATCGCTTTTGCTGGGGGTATCGGCGAGAAAAGTCCAATCACGCGAGCGAAAATCTGTGAAGGGCTTGAATGGTGCGGTATTCACTTGGATGCGGTAAAGAATGAGCAACTTACTGGCGAAGTAGACCTTTCGGCGGATGGCAGCCGTGCCAGAATCCTTGTTGTTGCTACGAATGAGGAGTTGATCGTTTCACGTGAGGCGGCACGAGTTCTCAAAGAGCGTGATTAAAAATCGTTCACATCAAATATTCGCGTCCCCGGAAAATTCGGATAGCAAGCCACAGCAGCACTGCTGTCAATATGAAGATTACGAGGAGGGCTGCCCACGCTGGTGGTGGTGATGTCCCTAAGAATCCATTGAGATCACTACGTGGCAGTTTATAATCTGGAAATAGCGTGAAAAGATAGTGTGATATAGAGAGTCTCTTGATTCCCATCGCCATCACAGGACTTGCGGCAATATTTTCCCACCCCATCACAAATATCAGTCCCCACAGTACTGGATTCTTGAATTTGACTGCCAGAACCGCAGCGAGTGCCCCGTAAATTAACAGTGCCAATGCCATTGAGGCGGTGTAGCGCAAACTCATACCCAACTGAAAAAACACGCCGTTCTGTAGTTTCGGATGTGTTATCATAATACCCGTCAGAATCAGATGAGATATTCCGATAAGCGTAACAGTCCCGACGAGGTACGCCGCGAATTTACTAAGGAGAATCGTCGATTTGTGGAGCGGACGCATCTGAAGATACGTCAAGCCTTTTCCATCGATCTCATCTGAGATGATTGCGGTGCCATAGAAAATTGCCGATAAGTTCACCAAGAGTCCATAAAGTGCCAACGTTATCTGTGGGATGAACCGGTTGACACTTCCGCCCCCTCGTGCTATGAACCGAAATGCGATTGCTATGGCAAGTGATAGCAGACATCCGAGCAAAATCAGGACGGTCCGTTTACTCCAAAACATCTGGCGAAGCGTCACTTTAAAGAGTGAGAAATAGGCGGGAAAAGAATTTGTGTTGAGAGCCATCTGTAACCTTTTAGTGGATGTTAATCTTCAATTAGATTAACATTAATTCGTGGATTTGGCAAGTTTATTGGGGATTATGTTATTTACAGGGCGTAAAGTTTTTATCAACCCTTTTTTGGTCAGGCATAAGTTTCGCCACTCCAGCGGAGTACTATGTCTATAGAATGTCATTTGCAGGACGAATTGCAAAATTATGGAAAAATGTGCTATGATAGCGTATCAATATTGTCCCGCAAGCCTCTATAGGCTTGCGCCAAGTATTCTGGCGTTGAGGGAACCAACTATACGTTTCCGAGGGTTCCTATCCTCTTCTTAGCCTAAGATCGCAAGCCTGTAATGAAATGGAAGGTTTTTTGCTTGGGCGTTTCTTAATTCTACGGAGAGGCACGTCAATTCCACACCCACTTTAACGAACCGCAAGGAAAATTAAAAAAATGAATCAGCACGATTTCAGCATCACCGATTCGGAAATGAATTTTTTCAAGACGTTCGGTTATCTCAGTTTCCCACAACTGATGGCGGATCGGATTACCGCAATCCAGGACGCTTTTGAAGCTGTCTGGGAGGAGAGAGGCGGGGGACATAACGGTAAACCGCATGAAGGCACTGCACGTTCCTGCATTGTGCCATTCATTGATCAGAGCGAGGAGTTGGCATCACTGTTGGATGATCCAAGGATTTTAGGGATCGCGAAGGCGTTGCTCGGTGATGATTTCAACTACATGGGCAGCGACGGCAATTTCTACGTCGGCGATACAGGGTGGCACTCGGATGGTGGGCATAAATTGGAAGATCCGATGCACATCAAGATTGCGTTCTATCTCGATCCACTAACTCGCGATACTGGCGCGCTTCGCGTGATTCCGGGAAGTCATCTTTTCGGCGATAACTATGCGGATGCGCTCTCTAAACAGGCTGGAAAGAGTCAAGACTTTTGGGAAATACACGGTAAGGATGTCCCGGCGACGATCTTTGAGACAACCCCCGGGGATCTCGTTTTGTTTAACCATAACACCAAGCATGCGGCGTACGGTGGTGGCACGCGGCGACGTATGTTTACGATGAATCTCTGTCAACGCTATCCTGACGATAAACTCGATAAGTTGCAAGCCTATATCGCTGGATCTGCACGTTTCTGGATTGATCGGAAGTATGGCGAGAAGATGATAGGTACAGCGACACCTGAACGGTGGGTACATCTTGAACAGGTGCGGGCAAACGATGGGCATCTCGCTGAACTCACGCGCCAAGCACAAGAGCGGATGGATGAGCCATCACGCGGGTGATGCCTATTCCCAAGTGTTTCGGACATAGGCGATTGACTGTTCAAACCCTTTCTGTCCCGAACGACTGGCTTCTTCGATGCTGAGCCAACCGTCGTAGCCTGTTTGTCTCATGCGAGAAAAGATTTGCGGAATCGGTGAGGCACCAGTGCCGACGCGGACGGGTTCAAACACCCTAACTGCCCGCAGGTCGAAGATATGCAGCACGACGATCCGTTGGATAACTTTGTCCAAAAGTGTGAGTACATCTTCACCCAGTACGAGCGGATTTGCGGTATCGAAACAGACACCGAGAGGTGTATCGGCAAGCGCATCTAAGATTTCTAAGAAAATTTCTGTGGGTTGTGAGAAATCCCAGTAATCCCAAGGCGCGCCTTTGGTATGATTCTCGTATGCGAGCGTGATACCGTGTTTCTCTGCTTCGTCAAGGGCGAGACGAAATCCGTCTGTCACCCAACGCACGCCTGCTTCACGTTCGATGCCGGGATGCTTTTGTCCTGCTGTCACCCGAATAAATTTTGCTCCCAACGCTTTTGCGAGTTCGATGTCCGCCTTCAGATCGGTTAACTCCTGTGCGCGTTGTCCTGCGTCGGGATGTGTGAAGTCGCAATAACAGGCGAGCATACACGGTTCTATATTGGACTTTTCGAGGGCGGTGCGTGTGTTGTTTACCGTTTCTGCGTCGCGCGTTGGGAAGAATTTGATACTGAAATCGACTGCATCCAGTCCTAATTCTGCACCGAGCTGAATCCAATCGGCGACGGTGCTTTTTCCTGTGAAGATGTCATCGTAAAGAGAGACGGGGAGGCAACTCAGTTTCATTGTGTGTTTCCCTTTGGTGGTTTAAGACGTTCTATAGACATAGCAGGTTTCCGAAGAAAGTTGGGTTATTTGAATATATCATTTTCTTTAGACATACTGCTCCGCTGGAGCAAAGAGTTATGGTTTCCAGAAAACGTAGCTCGTAATGTAATGGAGAGCGGGTATACGGAGATGGAGGCTAATGTCTACAACCCACCTTACCGAACCGCAAGGAAAAATTAAAACATGAACCGATACATTGGGCGTTCTAAGGCGATGCCGATTAGGGTCCAGATAGCACCAAGCAGAAACTCGCCAATGACTAAACCGATAAAGAACGGCATCGCACGACGATAGGTGCGGAGTCCTCCCGTCTGGAAGAGAATCGCTTTTATCCCCCACGACAAGAAGATAGAGAACCAATACCAACTCGTATTCCAAAAACTCAGTGACAAGGCGTAGCCTGCAGGGTGAAAGGGCCACCAGATGAAGCGGCGACGTAGCACCATAAGAAGTGTTGTTAAGGCGATGGCACCGCTGGAAGCGGAAACCGCACCCACATCTATGGATTGTGGGTTAATGAGCCACTGCTTTAGTTGCTCGTAGGTCCAACGGCATTGTGCCTGTTCACCGTAGACTGCCGCCCCGTAATGATAACCTTGCGCGTAGTATGCCCACGCTGATGAAATCGTTCCGACAATCGTCACCAAGATGATGGCAACGATAAAGCGATTGTGCGATAGTCCACGGACCTGTGCTACCTTGAAGCCTTCCAACATAATTGGCATCGGATGGGAGCGATAGGACCGGTTGAAACCGTGGAACATACTAAATGTGGTTAATCCCTCTGCACCGATACGGCGGGTGCCGAGAAAAGAGACGAGCACCTTATCCGGTCGCCACGGCACATCATGCGCAGGGGGGCCGACTTCAGCACGAATACGAGTAATAGCGATGGCTAACGCAAAGAAGAGTGTAAAGTAGCCGATAATGCTGAAGATCGGTGTACCTGTGCTTTTGAAAAAAACAAGGATGAAGATACCACCGAGTATTAACCCGATGATCGCGTATCGGATGTGTGTGGAAGGTGTCCCTGCTGCATCTGGTTCAACATCCCTGCCTTGGAAGGCGTTTTTCACCTGTCGTGTGATGAACTTGCGGGTAAGCCATATTGCGGAGACCCCTAAGCAGAACCATGCACCGAACGATTGCGCATCAAGGAATGGAAATCCGGGTAGATGTCCGATGCCTGCCATCGTGCCCCATACGCGCGTCATTTTGTGAAAGAGGTAGAAAAACCAGATAGAGAACGAGAGTTCTAACGGAATAAAGAAACTCATCCCGATAGCAAATGGGTAGACGGCGAAGGGGAGATTGCCAATGGCGTTCAGGGGCTTTGTCTGGAAATACTGTCCTAAGTTGTGGAGGCTTCCACCCAGTCCAGGCACAACAGGGAATAGAAAATGAAGCCCGTTGAGGAGGTTTATCCCGCCTGCAAGCACAGCCCCTAACAGAAACAGTCGATTGGTCAGGAGGACGCGTCCCCCGTTTTCTGTCAAATGAAGCGGGATTTGAATGACGGGGTAGCTGAGTTTTTCGTGGTTCACCCATTGGTGTCGGATGAGAATTGTAATACAGAGCATCATACACGTTAGCACGATGATAAGTGCCGACCACCAGAGCACGAGGGGCATCCAGAGTTCTAAGTGTTGGGCAGTGTGAAGTGAGTCGTCCCCTTGATAGAAGGTTGCCAGCGCGTTCCGTTCTTTAATGGTGAGCCAATCCGGCATGTGACGGAGGAACAGTTCACCCCATTCATTCTCTGGGCTTGCGAACCAGATAGGATAGGTGAGCAGGGGCCACAATATCTGGAGTGTGTCGTGTCCAGCGATGGAAGAAGCGATGGATACGAGTAGATAGACCACCATCAATTCTGCATCGGTGAGACTCGCATTTTTCCCAATGGCTCGCAGCAAAGGGTTTACCGCCATCAAGATGAGCACAACAAAAATGACATTGAAGTAAACGGTGGAGACGGTCGGGAAACTCTGACCTGTGCCATAACCACTAGGACCCCAGTTAATCATGAGCCAGTAGGAGTTCGGGATAGTGATGAGGAGCGCGAGTAGGACCGCGCGGAAGCTGACTTTTGGCGAAGTTTGAGAGCCAAAACTCGCTTTATGAAAGTTGTTTGACATTTTGGTTTCCCATCTGCATTATATAGAGAATATGGGAAATTGTCAACGAGCGTTCAAAAAAGAAAGCCCATGGCGATTGCATATCGGTAATATCTCGAAACCAATGCTGCAGACATGGACTTTTCTTTTTATCTAAAAGGGTTGTAGTGGTTTATTTTGATGCTACCTTTATGGCACCCCAAGTGATTGCTAATTTACTGTTCGGATCGACGGCGAAAAACGCTGAATTTTCGCCGAGATAATTCAGCACGTTTGTCGTGAGTTTTCTCAGATTATCTCCCTCTTCCGATTTTGCATCCGTATAAACACCGTTGTGATGTCCGAGGGTGATGAGTACGCCGTCGCTGACCTCATATTCGACGAAGGGACGTTCTCCACCGCCAGCACCCCCGCCGCGTGTCTTTGTTCCGAGAATAGTCCCTTCTGGATCTTTACCGAAGTTGAAAAAATCAGAGGTAAACCCGTTTTGTTGCATGCTGGTGAGGAAGATCGGTTTGCTGGTATCAAAACCTTCAAAAACTGGATGGTTTTTTCCATCGGCGGTTGGAACAACGCCTATTTCTGGAGGATCCTTGCCAAGAGGTTGAAAGACTCGCGGATCTCCACCTTTTTCAACGTCGAGTTCGACAACATAGCGGAGTGCTAACGCTGATAGAAACAGACTCCCGCCTGCTTCTACATAGTCAAAAATCGCTTTCTTGGTTGCGTCAGCGAGAAACGGTTCTGGCAATGTATCTGTTTCTGTATAGAAGACCCATAAGACGGAGAATTCCTCCGGTTGCCTCGCGGTACCCTCATTTTTGAAATTACCGCTTTTGTCTACAACGAGTGTTGTGGTTTTGAAGTTGTCTTTCGCCCAAGCGTAAGCCGCTTCTTCTACCTCGCCGAGTTTATTGTTACCCGCGAGGAGTCCAACGGTTACCTCCGCTGAATACACTGGTATAATCGCACATGCCATAACGAGAACCGTGAGGCATAGGCAGCGAACTATTAACGATTGTTCCATTGTTTTTGAATCCTTACTGTTTTAGAAGTTATACTTGGTGAGTGAGCACATTGACTATATGTTAACATGTATGACAGTTGTTTGTCTATGGGTGTTCGCTATTTCACCAGAGGGGTTCAGTTTTAGTTTTTTTGTTTTATTTTTTCACAGATGTTAATATCTTGACATAAGCAGAAGTCGCGTGAAATATCACGCGACTTCTGCTATACTTCACCTTAAAACCAAACTCTTTTTGAGGTGAATC
>JAPOOP010000283.1 GCA_026713385.1 Candidatus Poribacteria bacterium
ATAGAATGAAATTGGGGACGATAAGACACGGTTCGCAAATATATCTATAAAGTGTATTTTCCCCTAATACGACGAGGCAAGGGGCAAACATTGACCGATAACCTATTAAGTTCCTTAAATGATGTCCAGCGCGAAGCCGTCCAACACACCGAAGGACCGCTCCTCATTTTGTCCGGTGCCGGCAGTGGAAAAACGCGCGTCATCACACACCGTATCGCCTACCTACTCGAACATCACGATGTCTCTCCCTACCGTATCCTCGCTGTAACTTTTACGAACAAAGCGGCAAAGGAGATGAAGTCACGGTTGGATGCGCTCGTGGAAGGCAGGGTTAGTCAAGACCTCTGGGTGTCAACCTTCCATGCCACCTGTGCTCGCATGCTCCGCCGAGATATTGAGAAGTTAGGTGTGAATGCGGGGTCTGAAAGTGTGTCCCGATCCACAAATAATGCCTACACCCGCGATTTTACCATCTTTGATACAGGTGAGCAAGCCACGCTTGTCAAGGATGTCCTCCGGCAGCTCAACTACAGTGATAAGCAGTACATCCCACGCGCCATCCTCAGCCATATTAGTCGTGCTAAGAATGAGTCCATTTCACCGCGGGAATACGAGAGAATTGCTGATAACCCTTTTGAGAGAGTCGTCGCGGAAGTCTACGCCCGCTATCAAGATGCTTTGCGTTTGAATAACTCCGTTGATTTCGATGACCTGTTGCTTTTCACAGTGAAACTCTTGAATGAAAATCCCGAAGTCTGCCAATTTTATCAGAACAAATTTGAATATATCCTCGTTGATGAGTATCAGGATACGAATCGATGTCAGTATGAGTTGGTGAACTTATTGGCGGGCACGAAGCAGAATATCTGTGTCGTCGGGGACGATGATCAGTCCATTTACGCTTTCCGTGGTGCGGACATCAGAAATATCCTTGATTTTGAGAAAGATTATCCGAACACACAGGTCCTCCGTTTGGAGCAGAATTACCGTTCCACCCAAAACATTTTAGACGCTGCCTGGGGGGTTGTCCACAACAATAGCGCGCGGAAAGCGAAGAAACTCTGGACAGAAAATGACTTTGGTGAACCTGTTACCTGCTATGAGGCGATGGACGAAAGCGACGAGGCGGGGTACGTCGGGACGCAAATTGAGGATTGGCATGCCGAAGGCGTAGATTACAAAGATTGTGCTGTCTTTTACCGAACCAATGCCCAATCCCGAATCTTTGAGGAGGCATTCCGCGCTGCAAACATTCCCTATCAGATTGTCGGCGGAGTTGGTTTCTATGATCGGATGGAAATTAAGGATCTCCTTGCCTACCTCCGTGTGGTGTGTAATCCCAACGACTCTATGAGTGTTCGGCGTATCATCAACGTGCCGAGTCGGGGTATCGGTGCTACAACGCTTGACCGACTCATCAGTTTTGCCGCACACGAAGAGATTTCTCTCTTTGAGGCTATCCAGCGTATTGATGAAATTAGCACAATCAACCGTGGTATCCAAGCAAAAGTGCGACGTTTTGCCAAAATTTTTGATGATTTCGATTCAACGATGCTGCCCGCTGATGCGCTTGACTATGTGCTAAAGGTAACAGACTACCTAAAAAATTTAGAGGCTCAAAATACGATTGAAGCGCAGAATCGCGTTGAGAACATTCAGGAATTGATTAACGCCGTTATCGAATATGAACAGAACGCACCTGAACCGACCCTTTCAGATTACTTGGAGAACGTGGCACTCGCCGCTGATATAGACGCGATGGAGACAGACACCACCGACATGGTGACGTTAATGACTTTACACAGTGCGAAAGGTTTGGAGTTTCCATTTGTTTTTATCGTCGGTATGGAAGAGGGGTACCTACCGCATGGACGTTCCCTTGATACCCAAGCGGAATTGGAGGAGGAACGACGACTCTGTTATGTCGGAATTACACGGGCGATGGAGCAACTTTATCTCTCGCATGCCAGATCCCGAAGAACGTTTCGAGAAACAGAGTATCGCATACAATCTCGTTTTATTGCCGAAATTCCAGAGCATCTCATCAAGCACGTTGATCGATACCGTTCTCCATTCCGGCAATCAGCGGGACTGTATGAAGTCGTGCCTGAAGATTCGGTAGATTACCACGTTGACCAGATTGTTCTCCATCCACAATTCGGGAGAGGTAAGATAACGAAAATCAGTAGATCGGGACGAGGAGTCTATGTCACCGTTCGGTTTAGTCGTGATGGTCTGATAAAACGACTTGACCCATCACTTACACCGTTGACAGTATCTGATTATTAGTGAGGAGATAAAATACTAAAAAATGGCAACGATTACGACCGAAGGCGTGCTCCATGTTGCAAACTTGGCGCGTCTTGAGTTTAATGAAGAAGAGATGGAGCACTTTACGGATCAGCTCGCCCGAATTCTCGACTATATCGGGAAATTGAATGAGCTGGAGACAGATGAAGTGCCGCCGACATCGCACATCCATCCACATCAGGTTTTTATTATGGGTTCACAAACTGAGGCATCTCATGTCGCCAAGCCGGATGTTGTCAAACCTTCATATCCACGCGAAGAGGTACTCGCGAATGCTCCTGAAGCTGAAGAGGGATACTTCGGCGTTCCCAGAGTGGTTGACCGCAGCCACTAAGTGGTTGTCGGTTATCGGTTAAGAGGTGTTTTTGCTTGGGTGTTTCCGTTGTTTAACGAAAGCCGCTTGTAACTGATAACTGTTAACTCTTAAAATAAGGAAAATTGAATGTCGCTTAATGAATTGACGGCACATGTTCTGCATGAGAAACTCAAAGCGCGTGAGATCACTGCTGTGGAACTCACTGAATCTCTCTATGCACGTATCGCTGAGGTGGAACCTCACGTCAAGGGTTACCTGACGCTGACAAAAGACCTTGCCTTGGAGCAGGCGAGTCGTGCCGATGCTGGATTTCAGAACGGGGACGATATGCCTGCCTTGGCGGGTATCCCCATCGCTATTAAAGATGTGATATGCACTCAGGGTGTCCGCACGACGTGTGCCTCTAAGATCCTTGAGACCTTCGTACCCCCCTACGACGCGACCGTCATGACGAAACTCCACGCGCAAGGCATTGTTATGCTCGGTAAGACGAACATGGATGAATTTGCCATGGGGTCCTCTACAGAAAACTCAGCATATCAGGTTACACATAACCCGTGGGATTTGGACACTATCCCCGGCGGTTCCAGCGGCGGCTCTGCGGCAGTTGTATCTGCGGATATTGCTGTCTGTTCGCTGGGGTCGGATACGGGTGGTTCGATCCGCCAACCCGCGGCACTCTGTGGTGTTGTCGGAATGAAGCCGACGTATGGACGTGTCTCTCGTTACGGTTTAGTCGCATTCGCCTCCTCACTCGACCAAATCGGTCCGTTTACCAAAGATGTTACCGATTGTGCCTTGCTGCTCAACGCCATCTGTGGGAGTGATGCCATGGATGCCACCTCCGTTGATGTCCCGGTGCCTGACTTCACGCAGGGTCTCATTAACGACGTGAAAGGCTTGAAAATCGGTATCCCGAAAGAGTATTTCACGCCGGCTTTAGACCCAGAAATTGCGGATCGGGTGCACACTGCCACCGCTGTTCTTGAATCCCTCGGCGCGACGGTTGAGGAAATTTCTTTGCCGCATACGGAATATGCCATTGCGACGTACTACATTATCGCTCCGGCTGAGGCGAGTGCGAACCTCGCGAGGTATGATGGGGTCCGGTACGGATATCGGAACGAAAGTCCGGAGGACCTGATTGATATGTATAAAAAGACGCGAAGTGAAGCGTTCGGCGAGGAAGTCAAGCGCAGAATTATGATTGGCACCTTCGCGCTAAGTGCTGGCTACCAAGACGCATACTATCGAAAGGCACAGAAGGCACGGACGCTCATCAAATCTGATTTTGATGCCGCATTTGAGAAAGTTGACGTGATTGCAACGCCTACCTCGCCGACACCCGCATTCAAAATAGGCGAACGGACTGCTGACCCGTTGCAAATGTATCTTTCCGATGTGATGACAACACCTGCGAGTCACGCTGGGTTACCCGGTATCTCTGTACCGTGCGGTTTTGTAGGAAACGGGTTACCGGTCGGATTACAACTCCTCGGAGCGCCTTTTGCAGAAGAAAAAGTGTTGCAAGTTGCTTATACTTTCGAGCAAAACACGGATCACCATCGGCAGAAGCCGGAAATCGGAACTTAAGGAGTGGTTTCGTAATGAACGCTTTAGTAGCTCCATTTGGTGGACTCTTCGGTGCAGCGATGGGCGGCGTACTTTGGGCGAAATATAGCCAATGGACAGGACGTACCGCTGGCTTCATCGCTATCGGTATCGGTGTATTGACTGGTGTGGGGATACTCCTCACGAGCAGTCGATGCCTTGAGCGTGATGCCAGAACGATGTGGCGTGTTGTCAGTGCTGCCGCTGCGGTTTTCGCAATACTCGGTATTTTTATCGGAAAATATTTGGATGTCCAGTGGAATGCGGTTGCCCAAATCGCGGAGCAACTGAGCCAAGCGCATAATATATCAATAGAGCAAGCCATGCCGACCGCGACGATTGTGTTTAAGGGACAGTCTGTTTGGGAACTGATGCAATCACGGATGATTCGTACTGACTGGCTTTACTGTACTGCCGCAGCTTTTATTGCTTTTCGAATTCCAAGTATCCAAAGGTTACGAGATTACTTTTATTAGCGAAATTTTTAAACGATTCGCCTCCGCGCTGTGCTCCATTACATTCCGCCAGATTTCCGGTCAATTTTGCGGCGTACTTGCCCATGAGCGATCTGCTTCAAGCAATTCCTTCTTGAATCGCGTACGGGTTTTTTGCTTGGGTGTTTCTTCAAAATCTGTGTAGAGAAAAACAACGCGAGGTCCAAAGAATTAAAAAACTGGAATGTTGGCAGGAGGAAATAAAAAATGAAACTTTTAACGATAGGTTTTGGAAACCCGCGAACTGCGTCCAGAATCTGTTTTCACATCTTATTCTCAATGTTTCTTATCTGTGCACTTCTACCACTCGGTTGGGGTTCAGAAGAAACTGGCAAAACCGCTGATGATGAATTGGTAGAGAACCTCGCACTTTTCTCAGAAATCCTTGCTTATATTAAACAGGCACATCTTGAAACGCCGGGTTCTGAAGAACTTATTGAGGGTGCCATCAATGGCATGCTTCGCAAATTGGACCCATACAGTCAATACATTTCAGACTATGGCGACTTTCGAACCGAAAACCGTGGCAACTACGGTGGACTCGGGATGCTGATCGGGATTCGGGAGGATATGTTGACTGTGGTTACGCCTTTTAAAGGGAGTCCGGCTGCGTTGGCAGGTTTGCAAACCGGAGATGTTATTAGCCATATTGAAGGTGAATCGACAGCTGTAATGACCTTGAACGAAGCGGTCGACCAGTTGCGTGGTGAACCGGGGACCCCAGTTTCCATTACGGTTGTGCGTCAGAATGATAACCGTGCGGATCAGGTTACTGTCACACGTGAAGTCATTCGGATTCCGAGCGTTGAGCAGGATATCATCGGAGATAATATCGGCTATATCAAAATCAATCAATTTCTCGATACGACGGCGAATGACGTAGATAACGCCTTAGTGGATTTCAAGGCGCAGAATGTCCGTGGCGTCATTCTCGACCTCCGCTTAAATCCTGGTGGACTCCTCTCTTCAGCCGTTGATATCGCGAGCGACTTCCTCACACCAGGTCAACTTGTTGTTTACAGTAAAGGAATTGAGACGCGTGAGGAGTTCAAGGCGAAAGGAATTAAGAGAGAGCACTTTCCGTTGATCGTACTCGTTGATGGTGGAAGCGCGAGTGCTTCTGAGATCGTCGCTGGAGCTATCAAAGATCACGGACGTGGACTTGTCATGGGAAATAAAACCTTCGGGAAAGCATCCGTTCAACGTGTGTTTCCGCTGAGCAATTCAAAAGCTGCTGTGAAGTTAACCGTCGCGAGTTACTTTACACCGGACGGAGTTAACATTGACAAGGTCGGCATTATCCCGGATGTTGAGTCCGCATGGTTCAGCCGCTCTGAACGGCAGATGCAGTTGAAACTCCGTGATCACGAGAAACTTAAAACCTTCATAGATGAAAATGGCGATGATGTGTTGACACAACTCGCAGCCGCTTCTCATGCGTCTCGTGATGACCGGCACGCTGCAAAACTTCTACGGAGTTACCAGCGCCTAAGCGATGCGCTGACCGAAGAGCAGATCGTCCTCAGTGATATCGGTATTAAATACGCGCTAGCTCAGATTACAGAAAGCACCCGTGATGAACTGGAACACGATCCACAACTCGTCGCCGCTATGGAACAATTGAAGGTGCTTGAACTCTTTGCCAAGGAGAACTAAGGAGGAAATTAGATGGGAACCGATGTTAGTCTTCTTAAAAACGGAAACCCGCAAGCGGTACCAGGGGTCCAAACGCCGCTGCCGAACTATATCAATAATACATGGCAACAATCCGAAGCGGCTGAACTAATCGACGTTACGAATCCAGCGACCGGGGAAGTCCTTACCCAAGTGCCGCTTTCGCCCACGGAAGAAGTACATCAAGCGGCTACAGCTGCCGCTGATGCACTCCACGAATGGCGACGGACACCACCCGTCGAACGTATTCAATACCTCTTTGCCTTGAAAAACCTTTTAGAAGTGAACTTAGAGGATATTGCCAGAACGATTACGCTGGAGTGTGGTAAGACGCTTGACGAGGCGAAGGGTGAAATGCGACGTGCGATTGAGAATGTTGAGGTCGCCTGTGGTATTCCCACACTCATGCAAGGCACGAACTTGGAGGATATCGCTACCGGAATTGACGAATTTATGATTCGTCAACCTGTTGGTGTATGTGCTGCAATCGCACCTTTCAACTTTCCAGGGATGATTACTTTCTGGTTTCTCCCTTACGCCATTGCCTGTGGGAACACTTACATCGTCAAACCTTCTGAAAAAGTACCGATCACGATGCAAAAGGTGTTTCAGTTGCTGGAACAGACAGGATTACCTAAAGGTGTTGTTAATCTTGTGAATGGTGGTCGGGAGACTGTCGATGCAATCTTAACGCATCCAGACATACGAGGTGTCAGTTTCGTCGGGGCGACTGCGACTGCTAAGGCAATCTATGCGAAAGCCGCGGCAAACGGCAAACGCGTCCAGTGTCAAGGCGGGGCAAAAAATCCGTTGATTGTCCTTCCTGATGCGGATCCGCAGTTTACTGTCAATGCTGCAGCCGAGAGTGCGTTTGGATGTGCTGGACAACGGTGCCTTGCAGCATCTCTCGCTCTCACTGTTGGTGAGGCACGTCACTGGTTCACAGAGGCGATCGCTGACACCGCTACTGACCGAGTCGTTGGAAATGGGTTAGAGGAAGGTGTTGAGATGGGCCCCGTTATCACCTCCGAGAGCAGGAACCGAATTGAGGGGCTGATTCAAGAAGGTGCTGATGAAGGCGCGCAACTCCTTGTTGATGGTCGGTATCCGAGTATCTCTGGCGGTGAAAACGGCAATTTTATTCGACCGACAGTCCTCAATGACCTTAACCCGCAAGGCGATATTGCTAAAACCGAGATCTTCGGACCTGTTTTGGGGCTTATCCATGTTGAGACCATCGACGATGCGATAAATCTCATTAATAGCGGACGTTACGGCAACATGGCGTGTCTCTTTACGAGCAGTGGCGCGTCGGCACGTCAATTCCGTTATGAAGCAGAGATTGGCAATATCGGTATTAACATCGGTGTCGCCGCACCGATGGCATTCTTTCCCTTTAGTGGTTGGAAGGATAGTTTCTTTGGGGATCTCCACGGCCAGAGCTGGGATGCCGTAGATTTCTTCACCCAGAAAAAAGTCGTCGTTGAACGTTGGGCATAACCTTCCTATCCTTATTAAGAAAGTATCAAAAAGCGTAGCCCGTAATGAAATGGAGGGCGGGTATACGGAGCGGAACTTCCATGCTCCCAACCCGCCCGATCGAACCGCAAGGTAAAATTAAAAATGAACCTTAGCGAGACCTACGGGGGGCGCGGTTTTCTCGCTGGCTACGACGGAGTTCATTGACGCGTTTCCGTGCGTCTGTACGCCGTTTCTTCGTCAGTTCTGTCAGTTTCGTCATCTGTTCTTCCGTCAAAATCTCCTTAAGACTCGCGTTGAATTTTGCATTCGTTTCCTTGATGTTCTCGCGTAATTTCTTCACTGTCTCACGTTCCTCATCAGATTTACGTGCTTCCTTGATCTGTGTCTGGAGCGTTTCACGCGTTTTCTGATAGATCGGATGTACCTTCGCTAACGTCTCTACGTCAAGTTTCACGCCGAAAGTCAAATCTATCCAAGAGTTATTGAGTGCGGCGACCGGG
>JAPOOP010000149.1 GCA_026713385.1 Candidatus Poribacteria bacterium
ATGAAATCACGACGTAATTTAGCTAAGCACGCCTTTGATAAAGGAGATTTGCTCGATCAGAGGTGGCTAACTTATCTTTTAGCAATTGTTCTAATACTCCTTGTTCTCGTCTTTGTTGTTCTATTGTCGCCTACCTATAAACGGTATGTTGTTGATACTGTTAAATCTGTGTTTTATGGTGGGAAACAGACAGCACCACGACCGAAAGCCGCTCCAGTAAAGTTTCAGCGGCCTGCCCTAACGAATGGTCTGATGTTTTAAACGGAACAGACAATACCGTGACAATTAGGAGGCACGAAAGTTAACTTTAGGACACCAATGGGTCCTTTTTCCAACAAAACTTGGGGGAGAGAAATGTCTAAAACCTTGCTCATCTTAGTGCTACCGATTTTGTTAATTTTCATCTCTGGGTGCGGTTATGTTTCCAAATCAGAGTATCTGGAGCATATCTCAACCATTCGTATCACACCTATTGAAATCCTGGATGCAGATTTTGCTTATGATAACGCCTCTCAACGTCCCAATGATGAAGTCATCCATGAGAAACTCACCCAACGCTTCAACCGGAAATGGCGAGACGGAAACGATGCCGAATTTACGCTGCGGATACAGGATTACAATGTGAAAGAACACGGATTCGGATCTACTGGTGAAGTTGAACTCGTGCGGATGACTCTTCAGGTAGAGTATCAATTTATAGATAGAGTCCGAAACCAAATTATTGAGGAAAGTGATAATTACCTCCAGGTTCACGATTTCTATATCGTTCCAAACCGGGCTGAACCGATGGAGACCGGTGAAGAAGCCAGAAGACTTATTGTGGAAGAGTTGATTGAGGACCTTTACAACCAGCTTGCTGAACAGTGGTAGCAGAACCTACCGCGGGAGCCCTCGCCTGAATGAAACGTAAGACAGGACGGACTTTTCAAAAACTTCATTGTTTTTCATTTTGCGTGACCTTTTTCTGCAGTTTGGTGCTGATTTCGTGCAGTGAAGAACAAGGAAATTGGACAGCTGTTCAACAGGAAGGCGAATACATCTACGGGGTCTGGCACAGCACGACACTGAAGAGAGCGGAACAGGCGATACAGGAGGTCTTTGATAACATTAGGAGCACGACAACACTGCCGACAGAATCGCTAACGATGGAAGACGTTGGACAAACAAATATTTCGCCTGAGTTTCTCTTACCGAGCGATGGTGAAATATTGGATTGGGTACAGTCGCTATCTCCGTCAACCTACGAAGGCAAAACCCTTTATCGGTATAGAGCCGCGGAACCGGATTTGTTCTACGCTTACGGCTTTCAGCGGCAGGCGGAGGTGGAGTACCAAACGCCTCGATTCGGTTCAAAGCCTTTGATTTTGCTCGAAATTTTCGATATGGACACCCCTGAAAACGCACTTGGGATTTATAACTTTCACATCTATCCGCAAGTAAAATTTGAATGGGTGGGCAGCAAGGCGATCCTTTCGGGCGGGTATCTCCGGTTTTCAAAAGGGAAATATTTTATTCAGATCGAAGGCTACGAATTCGCGACTGGTATTCGTGAAGCGATGATTCTGCTCGCAAAAAATGTCGCCGCTCGGATTAAAGAGCCTGCTTCAGAACCACGAATACTTACTTTACTCCCAAGCAATAAGATGAGTGGAAGTGTCAAATTATTTCGATCGAATTGGGCGTTGCGTCAGATTTACAGCACGTTGCCCGTCAATGTGCCACAATTGAGTGATACAGCAATCGGAGTGTCCGCTCGCTATCGGGATAACCCGAATTTAAAAAATTGGGTGGATGCCCGGATCGTTTTTATCATCCGTTTTCCCGACGCTTCTACGGCGGAATCTGTCTATACCCTTTACCGAGATTCCGTGATGGAGGCAGCTCTGCCTCTTGAAGGTGGTACAACAGGACCGATTCTTGTGAATGAGCCTTTGGCTCCATAGGCGATCAGATTTTTAACAGCAAGTTTTGACTTGCAAGCTGCACCAAAAAAGGAGTTTTTCATGCGAGGAGATTTTGAAGCCTATCTTAATGATTCATTTCGTGATGAAAATGGAAACCTTGATTTAGCAGCGTTGTTGGCATTAGAGGATGAAGCCGACATGGATGTTGCGGTTATTATGCCGAATACTCAACCTCTTCCGGAAAATGATGAGCTTGCCGACGCGATTCGCGGTAATTCGCGTGCCCTTGGCTGCGCTCTCGTGCATCCAACGGAACCAGAACCCGTTGAGCAGGTTAAGTTAGCAGCCGAGGAGTGGGGAATGCGTGGGATCAAACTGATGCCTGCGGTTCACAAATACAATGTGGATGATGAAATTGTACGTCCCATCGTTGAAGCCGCCCGCGATTACGGGCTTATTGTCTCAATTCATTCTGGACCCGATAATTGCCATCCAAACCGGATTGGCACTGTGGCAAGTTGGGTGCCAGAAACCCCTGTTATCATGGATCACATGGGGTTTCCAGACGATTTGGATTCGGCTATCTCTGTCGCGAAAGCGAACAAAAATATCTCGTTGGGGACCACTATCTTACGCTTTCATCGGCGTTGGGGGACGGATCCAGATACCGTTGTTCCAACGGAAGTGAAAACAGCAGTTGACGAGATTGGACCTGAGCAGATAGTCTTCGGTTCTAATTTGCCTGAGTACCGTCCTATTCAGGTTATCAACGCCCTCAAACGGTTGGAACTCGGCGATGATGCTGAAGCACAGATTTTCGGCGGAAACCTTGCTCGTATCTATGGACTTTGAATACAATGAAGCGAACGCCCCTTTATGAGCTCCATAAAAACCTCAATGCTAAATTCACCGAATTCGGTGGTTGGGAAATGCCCCTTCAGTACAGCAGCATCGTTGCGGAACATTTGGCTGTCCGGAGCATCGCCGGTTTGTTTGATCTCTCGCATATGGGAGAGATTGAAGTTTCTGGTCAGGGTGCGAACGAATTGGTGCAGAAGATCAGCACGAACGATGTGAGTCGTTTAAGCGATGGGCGTGTGTTGTATACCCTATTCTGCAATGAAACAGGCGGAATAGTTGACGACCTCCTCGTTTATCGACATGCTGATAATCACTATATGCTGGTGGTCAACGCCTCCAATATTGCAAAAGATCTGGCATGGGTAGAGACCTGTAACGATACAGGTGCATCGGTAAAAGACATATCCAAGGACACAGCTCTCATTGCCCTGCAGGGTCCAAGTGCCATAGACCTTCTGAATCCTTTCGTGCTTGAACGGGATGTCTCCGAAATTCCGTATTTTCGATTTACAACTGGTGATGTCGCTGGTGTCCGGACTGCTATTTCGCGTACGGGTTACACTGGGGAAAGTGGCTTTGAATTGTATGTTTCTGCGACGGATGCCGAACGTTTGTGGTCTGCCCTGTATCCTGCTGTCATCGCAGCAGGAGGGCAACCTGTGGGGCTTGGTGCACGCGACACCTTACGTCTTGAAGCCGGACTTCGCCTCTACGGCGTAGACATGAACGACGATACGAATCCGTTTGAAGTGGGGTTGGGTCGGTTCGTCAGATTTAAGAATCACCAATTTGTCGGCAAAAGGGCACTCCTTGCAGAGAAAAAGAAGGGCATCACGAAAGATCTGATTGGATTTCAGATGCTTGATCGTGCTGTGGCACGTGCTGGTTATGCTATTTATCGAGGCAATGAACGCATAGGTAGCGTGACCAGTGGTGCCCCTTCGCCGAGTCTTAAATGTAGTATAGGTTTCGCTTCTATTGAATCGCAAGCGGGATCTGAAAATGAAAAAATTGATGTAGAAATTCGTGGTAAACTGCACCCCGCTAAGATTGTGGAGGTGCCTTTTATTTCAATGGGAACGTAATTTTATATAAATATAATATTATAGAGAGCAAATAATGATTTCACAAGACTTAAGATACATGGAAAGCCATGAATGGGTCAAACAAGAGGGAGACATCGCTACCATTGGTATCAGCGATTATGCCCAATCCGAAATTCAGGATATCGTCTATGTTGAATTGCCCGAAATTGGCACTGAACTCACACAGAAAACGGAGTTCGGTGTGATAGAGTCTGTCAAGGCGGCATTCGACCTTTATGCTCCTGTCAGTGGGGAAGTTATTGAGGTAAACGAATCCCTCCTTGATGCCCCTGAACAAGTCAATGAATCCCCTTATGATGAGGGGTGGTTTCTCAAAATCAGGATGACTGATACCAGCGAACTTGAAGTGCTTCTTGATGCTGATAGTTATCAAGCACATATTGAGGCGGAGCATGCCTAAAAAACAGAAAAACGGGAGATCCTTCGCAGATCGACACATCGGTCCTCGTTCAGAAGATATTGAATTGATGTTGTCAACGCTCGGCTATTCTTCAATGACTGATTTCATTGAAGATGTCGTGCCAGCGGACATTCGTTTATCCTCCACTTTTAATCTAAAGAGTCTAAATGGAAATGCATGTGGACTGTCAGAGTCGGAGGTGCTCACCGCGCTCAAGAAACTTGCTTCCCAAAACCGAGTTTTTCGCTCTTTCATTGGAATGGGGTACTATAATTGCTTTGTTCCGCCAGTCATCCAGCGAAACATTCTGGAAAACCCCGGTTGGTATACCCAATATACACCCTATCAAGCCGAGATTTCGCAGGGACGTTTGGAGGCACTGCTTAACTTCCAAACAATGGTGATTGATTTAACCGGTTTACCAGTCGCCAATGCTTCTCTTCTGGACGAGGCAACTGCCGCGGCTGAGGCGATGATAATGTGTTTTGCAAATGTACCGAAAAAGATCAGTCGAAACTTTTTTGTGTCAGAAACCTGTCATCCACAAACAATCGCTGTTCTACAAACACGCGCTGAACCGCTCGGCATTGAATTACAAATCGGTGACCATCGTGATGTCAATTTTGACACACCAATCTTAGGTGCCATCGTGCAATACCCTGCCACAGATGGTGCGATTTACGATTATCATCAATTCGCTGAACAAGTGCACACCGCTGGTGGCTTATTTATTACTGCTACAGACCTGTTAGCACTCATGTTATTAAAGCCTCCTGGCGAATTCGGTGCAGACATTACTATCGGTAACTCGCAACGTTTTGGAGTTCCGCTTGGGTATGGCGGTCCCCACGCAGCTTTTCTTTCCACACATGAAGAGCTTAAACGTAGTATTCCGGGACGGATTGCAGGTGTATCCCACGATTCAAACGGGAAGCAGGCTATCCGCTTGGCACTCCAAACGCGGGAGCAGCATATCCGCCGTGAAAAAGCGACGAGTAATATTTGCACCGCACAGGTACTGCTCGCTGTAATGGCTGGGATGTATGCGGTGTATCATGGACCCAAGGGACTTAAGCACATCGCTGAACGCGTACACGCACTCACTTGCACATTACGTACAGGGCTTGAAGAACTTGGGTTTACAACGGGGAAATCACCCTGTTTTGACACCCTCTCTGTTGGTGTTCCGTTGGAAACAGCGGTGGAGTTGCTCGACGCTGCTCGTGCAAAACAGATAAACCTTCGGGCAATTGATTCAACACATATCGGTATCTCTTTAGACGAAACAACGACATCTGTTGATGTTGAAGAAATCCTGCAAGTATTTGGTGAACAGACAAGTTTGGAAAGTGCTCCTGTGAGTGACATTCCAATAGATTTGCAACGAAAGAGTTCCTACCTAACGCATCCTGTGTTCAATAGTTACCATTCTGAAACCGAGATGCTTCGCTATATCCATAAGCTTCAAACTAAAGATCTTTCCCTTGTAAACGCCATGATACCGCTCGGTTCCTGTACGATGAAACTCAACGCTACGGCGGAGATGATTCCAGTGACATGGGACGAATTTGGCGGACTGCACCCGTTCGCGCCTCGAGAGCAAGCGGAGGGATATCAGACGTTATTTTTACAATTGGAGACGTGGTTAGCTGAAATAACCGGTTATAGTGGTATCTCATTGCAACCGAATGCGGGTTCACAAGGTGAATATGCAGGACTGTTAGTCATCCGAAAATATCATCAGAGCCGCGGTGAGTCACATCGTGATGTGTGTTTAATACCAACATCTGCTCACGGCACAAACCCTGCGAGTGCTGTGATGGCGGGTATGCAAGTTGTCGTCGTGGCGTGCGATACAGATGGGAATATAGACTTAAAAGATCTCCAATTAAAAGCTGATGAGCATCGTGAAAGTCTTGCCGCTGCCATGATTACGTACCCCTCGACACACGGGGTCTTTGAAGAGAAAATTCGAGAGATTTGCGATATTGTTCATCAATCCGGCGGACAAGTCTACATGGACGGTGCGAATCTGAATGCCCTTGTTGGAATCGGGCAACCGGCAGATATTGGAGCGGATGTGTGCCATTTGAATCTCCACAAAACTTTCTGTATCCCACATGGCGGAGGTGGACCAGGGATGGGACCCATTGGGGTCAAGGCGCATCTCACAGATTTTTTGCCCACACATCCACTTGTCCCTGTCGGTGGTGATGCTGGAATTGGTGCCGTATCTGCTGCCCCGTGGGGAAGTCCGGGAATTCTGCCTATCTCTTGGGCGTATATTGCGATGATGGGAACGCAGGGGCTTACAGCAGCGACAGAAGTTGCGATCCTTAATGCTAACTATATTGCCAAACGGCTTGCACTGCATTATCCTGTCCTTTATACTGGGAAAACCGGCTTAGTTGCTCACGAATGTATCATTGATTTGCGTGCCTTCAAAAAGAGTGCCGATATAGATGTGACGGATGTCGCAAAGCGACTGATGGATTATGGATTCCACGCACCGACGGTTTCCTGGCCCGTACCGGGGACAATGATGATTGAACCGACAGAGAGCGAATCGAGGGCGGAGTTAGAACGGTTCTGTGATGCTCTCATTTCGATACGTGAAGAGATAGCGGAGATTGAGGCAGGCATCGCTGATCAGGTAGACAATGTATTGAAGAATGCTCCCCACACCGTAGAAATGGTTACACAATCTGAGTGGGATCATTCCTATTCACGAGAAAGAGCCGCGTTTCCGCAACCTTGGGTCCGTGATGCTAAATTTTGGCCCGCAGTCGCACGTATCAATGAAGTTTACGGAGATAGGAATCTTATGTGCGCCTGCCCACCACTGGACGAGTATTAAACATTAGGACTTACGCAAACTAAACCCGTATCGGACGTATATGCCGAGAAGTTGAAACGTCCATTGTTCCTCCGCAAGGTACAATTGGCGGTTAGCGATTAGCGGTTAACAGTCAGTAAAGAGGTCTTAGTCTCACACAGTTTACTTCTTAAGATAGCATCAAGACCCGTAGCTCGTAATGTAATGGAGAGCGGATTTAAGGGACGCATTCGATAGTTGAAACGTCCGTTGTTCCTCCGCAAGGTAATATTAAAAAATGAAAGCGATAATTATAGGCGCAGGAGAGGTTGGGTTTCATATTGCCAAACTTCTCACTGTCCAAGCGAACGATGTTGTTCTCATTGATGAGTCCGAGGCTGCCTGCGACCGAGTGAATGAACAATTGGACTTGCAAACGCTGCGCGGATCGGGGGCATCCCCTCGCCTTCTCAAAACCGCTGGGATTGACGAAGCTGACCTCCTCATTGCCGTTACGAATAGCGATGAGATTAATATACTCGCTTGTCAGATAGCTGGCAGGTACGGTGTCAGCACAAAAATTGCACGGGTCTCAAATCCTGACTATTTCTCCACGGAAAGTGGACTCACGCCTAAAGATTTCGGCATCGATCTTCTCGTGAATCCAGAGCAACGGTGTGTTGCTGAATTTGTACGACTCTTGCAGATACCTGAGGCGAGAGAGATTGTCGAATTTGAGGATGGAAAAGTCCAACTTGTTGCCTTTCGTACCAAACAGTCAAACCCGTTGATAGGAAAACCGCTTGCAGAATTGGACGAAAGTGGTCTTCTCGCGGATATTCGCTTTGCTGCTATTAGTCGTCGTGGGGTCTCTAATAACGGCAATCCGATCAGTAATGGCAACAGGCACATTATTATTCCGAGAGGTGCTGATGCTTTGCGACAAGGGGACGAGGTCTTTGTCATCGGCGGTGCGTTGGCAGTTGAGCAATTATTGCGTATTAGTGGTATTAAATTTAATCAGCAACTTGACCGCGTTATCATTGTTGGCGCAAGCCCTATCGGCATTGGGATCGCTCGTACACTTGAAGAAAACGACACCAACGTCAAACTCATTGAAGCCGATCAAACACAAGCCCGACTGGCATCCCAAATGCTAAAGCGTACCACCGTTTTACAAGGTGATTATCTCCAATTCAGACTCCTTGAAGAAGCGGGTATAGAGGGTGTTAACGGATTCGTTTCCGTTACAGGGGACGATGAAAATGATATTATGGCATGTATGACTGCCAAGGAGAACGGTGCTCAGCGGGTCCTCGCCCTCGTTCAGCGCCCGCGTTATCTTCCTTTATTGGCACGCATTCCGAGACTTGATGGCGCGGTTAGCCGACATCTCACCGTTGTTAGCAACATTCTGCGGCTCATCCGTCGTGGAAATATAGTTTCTGTTGCCTCGCTTCACGGTATAGATGCAGAAGTCATTGAAATTGTTGCCGGAGTCAATGCAAAAATAGTCCACAAAGAACTCTCCTCTTTCAAAACAAAATTTCCAGAAAACGCCTTTATCGGTGCCGTTATTCGACGGGAAAAACTCATTATTCCGACCGGTCAATCTGTTATCCAACCTGCAGATCGCGTTATCGTCTTTAGTATGCCCGACGCGATTCCAATTGTCGAAGACTTGTTTGCCGAACGTCGAACCTAAATGGTTGTCAGTGGTCAGTGGTCGGGTATCGTTAAAGAGGTGCTTTTGGAACAATCTACCGTAGTGTAGATTATGCCAAGAGGTCGTGGATTGATATATCAAGACCTTTTAACTGACAACTCTCACTGCGAGGCAAACCGATAACTGATAACTATTAAAATGAGTCTTAAATTAATCGTTTATACGCTTGGTAATTTACTTATCTGTCTCGCGGGAACGATGCTGTTTCCTTTGGGAGTGGCTATCTATTATCAGATAGGTGCGGGGGAAACCGAGAGCGATTTGATGGCGTTTGTCATCTCGGCAATACTCACCTTGGTTGTTGGTTCAGCTCTCCGTTTGAGTATACGCGCTCGGCAGGAAGAACTCGGCATACGTGAGGGTTTTGCTGTTGTCGCTTTGGGGTGGGTGACAGTCGCCCTCTTTGGTGCGCTCCCTTACATATTTGCAGATGTGTTTCACATTGATGGGCGCTCCTTGTGGACAAAGTTTTCCTTCTGTTATTTTGAATCTATGGCGGGATTCTCGACCACAGGCGCCACTGTCCTCACTGAAATTGAGCATCTTTCACACGCCATGCTCTTCTGGCGGAGCCTATCCCACTGGCTTGGTGGGATGGGAATTGTTGTTCTTGCCGTAGCGATTCTTCCAATGCTCGGTATCGGTGGTATGCAGCTTTTTCGTGCGGAAGCACCCGGACCGCAGACGGATCGACTCACCCCCCGTATTGCACAAACCGCTAAACTCCTCTGGGGCGTTTATCTCCTGCTCTCTCTTTTAGAAACGATTCTGCTGATGCTCGGCGGAATGTCGCTTTTTGATGCACTCTGTCATACCTTCGGCACGATGGCGACCGGTGGATTTTCGACGAAGAACCAAAGCATCGGGCACTACAATAGTGTTTATATTGACATGGTAATCAGTTTCTTTATGTTTCTCGCTGGGACCAATTTCGCGCTTCATTATCGCGCGCTCCGAGGCGATGTAAAATCCTATTTCCGAGATACCGAATTCAAGTTCTATTGCATCGTCATCGCGGTGAGTATTACCTTAATCTCATGGAATACAATAAGGTTTCAGGTTGATGGGCAAATCCCTTATGATTCAATGTGGACATCGCTGCGCTATGCTACATTTCAGGTTATGTCTATCATCACGACCACTGGTTATGGAACTGCTGACTTTGAGCAGTGGCCCGCTCTCTCTCAATTCATTTTGGTGACACTTATGTTCTACGGCGGATGCGCAGGTTCCACCGGTGGCGGTATGAAACAGGTTCGATTTCTCCTTCTCATTAAACAGAGTGGTGCCGAAATTAAACGTCTCCTCTTCCCTCATGCTGTGCTTCCTATTCGCGTTAACGATAGGGTCGTTCCACCCGAAGTGATGACAAACGTCCTCGGATTCTTTTTCTTTTTCATTGGGATTTTTGCGATTGTAACGTGCATCATGGCAACTTTGGGACTCGACCTTGTGAGTGCTGCAGGAGCGACAATCGCTACGATGGGAAACATCGGTCCCGGTCTCGGCAGTGTGGGACCGACCGATAACTATGCCCATATACACACGGCTGGAAAATACGTCCTGTCCTTCTGCATGTTGCTGGGACGTTTAGAACTTTATACCGTGCTTATCCTCTTTTCACCGAATTTCTGGAAAAGATAGGTATTTCGTTGTAATGGTTATCGGTCTTCGACTATCGGTTCAAGAGAAGCCTGATTTAACCAAAAACCTCTTAACTGACAACTATTTTAATTATGAACACTAATAAACTACGTAGAGAATATAGAGCACAGAGTGGACATCTGCTTGAAGAGAATGCCTCGTCCGATCCGTTTGAACAGTTTGAGAAGTGGTTCTCGGATGCGACTGCTGCCAAACTTGATCTGCCAGATGCTATGACGTTAGCAACTGCAACACCACAAGGTATCCCATCTGCCCGAATGGTGGTACTCAGGGGCTTTGATGTGAGCGGTTTCTGTTTCTACACCGATTATGAGAGCCAAAAGGGAAAGGAACTTGCGGAGAATCCGAATGCCGCGCTCGTGTTCTATTGGCGTGAACTTGACCGGCAAGTTCGGAGTACTGGTGTTGTTGAGAAGATGAATGCTGAAGAATCAGATGCTTACTTCGCCGGTCGTCCTCTGAGCAGTCAACTCGCCGTGCAGACAGAACGCCAAAGTCTTGTGATTGCGGGAAGAGAACATCTCACGGAGGGGTATCAACGGGCAGAACAGACATATTCACAGGATACCATTCCACGTCCGCCGCATTGGGGTGGATACCGACTTGTGCCGAACCTGTTTGAGTTTTGGCAAGGGTGTCCAAACCGCCTTCATGATAGGCTCTGTTATACGCTACTGCCTGATGGAACATGGGAGATGAAACGCTTATCACCATAAATCAAAAGAAAATTTGGGAACTTGCTTGATGTTTAATTCATGTTTGAATTACACTATAAAAAAGGCATTCCGTGAAACAACATGGGGACTTAACGGAGGTACTTGATGAAGTTCATACTAATTACAGCAGTGCTTTTTCTTCTACCTTTCGCTGTCTTGGCAGGGACGTTTTTGGAAACTTTTAATAACGGAGATATGGAAGGATGGCAGGAACTTGTCCAGTTGAATAACGCCCCCGGTTCTTGGGAGATTATTGATGATGAGCTTCACGCGGTAAGTCATGAAACCTTTATTCGGTTCCTCACAACCGGGGATGACGCGTGGGAGAATTACACGCTTGAATTTGATGTCAAGCCGCTAAAAAAACATGGTATTGGCGTTATAGCGATTGCCGCACGGATTAAGGAAACGTGGGTGGTGTACTGCAGTATTGAGGACAGGATAAAGGTAGTTGATGGCGAGGCTCTCCCCGGATCACGGGTGAATTGTGTAGCGGGCAATTTACACGATGTAATATTCATATCTCTTCACTCTAAACCTCACGCACTTTTAAGATTGAATAAATGGTCAAATCTGAAGTTAACTGTTCATCAAAATACCACTGCCTTCTCGATTAATGGAAAGCAGATTATAGAACCTACGAAAATTCCGAACTTCAAAGGCGTTCTACATCCAGACTTCAATGAATTTCCCGACTTTCTAATGGGCGGAGTGGGTTTCGGTCTTGCAAATTACACGGCACGCTTCGATAATATTACTGTCACCGGTGATGGCATTCCGAACAGCGGTGGATTCGCCGTAGCCCCCGGCGGAAAACTCGCGACAACATGGGGAACCTTGAAACGGTTTTAGCCATCAGGATCCCGTGCCAATGCTGGAGCACGTCCCACGATCTGTCTTAACACAGAAGTAGATTGGCGCGGATAACGCAGATTTTGCGGATTTAGCAGTCGTTTGTATTTTGCTTTTTCTTTATTTGAAAAATATGCTAAAATAATCTAACCTATTAACTAACCGAAAACGGAGATTTACAATGCGAAATAGGCGAGCTATACTCATCGGAATTCTGTGCGTTCTTTCTGTTGTCTCTGCTGCGTATGGGCAAGATCCGTCGGA
>JAPOOP010000324.1 GCA_026713385.1 Candidatus Poribacteria bacterium
CGCCCAACGTAGGGTTGACGTTCGTCATGCGGGAGGTTCGCCAATTCACTGATGAGTCGGGAGACGCGTGTTAACGCCTGCAACTGCGTATCACTGAGGGACTTTATTCCGAGTTTGAGTTGAATTGTAGGGATAATGGAGGCGAGATTCGCGTTTCCGCACCGTTCACCGTAGCCGTTGAAAGTGCCTTGTATATGGGTCGCGCCTGCTTGCACGGCGAGCACTGCGTTTGCGGCACCCATCCCTGCATCGTTATGGGTATGAATACCGACAGGCAATGACAGTTCAGAGAGGACGACTTTGACACCTTCCTGAATTTCTAATGGCAATCTGCCGCCGTTTGTATCACAGAGAACGAGACAACTAGCACCTCCAGCGGCAGCGGCTCGTAGCGTTTCTATTGCATATTCAGCATCGTCGACGTAGCCATCGAAGAAATGTTCAGCATCGTAGATGACTTCGCGACCATTTTCCACGAGATAACGAACAGAACTTTCAATTAATTCCAGGTTTTCTTCTGCTGTGACGCGTAGTACCTCAGTGGCATGGAGTCGCCAACTTTTTCCAAAGATCGTTACGGTTCTTGCCCCTGTATCCAGCAAAGCGGTTAGATTGGGATCAGCATCAGCGGAATAGGTGGGATAGCGCGTACTACCGAACGGCACGATCATTGCCGTTTCCAGTGCCATGCCTTTTGCCCGCTTGAAAAATTCTATGTCTTTTGGATTGGAACCCGGATAGCCGCCCTCAATATAGCGAATGCCTAACTTATCGAGTGCCTCTATGATGATGAGTTTATCTTCAACAGAAAACGCTACGCCTTCTGCTTGGCTGCCATCCCTGAGTGTCGTATCGTAAAATTCAACCATGTTATTTTCACAGCAAGTTTTGGCTTCCGCTTTTGAATATACGCTTACAAGCGTCGCCCTACAATGCCAAAATTTAGTGTCTCCTTTTATACTTTTCAGTCGTGATCCTTGTCTACGGTTCCTACTGATATTTTATCACATTTCAGGGTAAAAGTCAAATTTTGTCTGTGTTTTACGGAGTGCTGATGGGAAAGTAAAAGCCTTGTGCTGCGTCCATTTTGAACCCCTGAAGTCGGCATATATAGTTATAATCCGTTTGTATTTTGATAATTCACTCAAATGTGGTACTATAAAAATCATGAAGACCTTTGCTATCTTTCTATTTTGCGGTACGTTGTTGTTCTCAGGCTGTGGGATATTCGCTACCACACCGATTCAAACCGAACCGTCGACACCCTCTGTAGATCCACTTGAAAAACTATACACCGATATTGATGCCGTTTTGCAGGAAGAGTTGTTCACAACTGCAAGCATCGGTATCAAGGTTGTTGCCGTTGAAACAGGGGAAGTGATTTACGAGAAAAATGCCCATAAATTGCACCATCCCGCCTCTACAACCAAACTCTTCACTGCAGCGACTGCTTTGGCGAAATTGGGGCCAGACTATCAATTTGAGACGACACTTTATGCTGATGCCATTGTGAAAGGTGAAGTCGTAGGAAACATCTATCTAAAAGGCAGGGCTGATCCGGTACTCCAACCTCAAGATATTGTAAAATTGGGTGATGCCTTGCTTCAAGCAGGTGTGAAGTCGATACAGGGTAGCATTGTCGTCGATGAAACGTATCTCGATGCTGTTTGGGAAGGTCCGGGGTGGATGTGGGACGATAGACCGCTGTGGATTAGTGCTTTGAGTATCCGAGAAGTCGAACCCGATGCAAACAAAATGAGCAGGGCACTTGCCTGTGGACACCTCTTGAAAACTGCACTTATGGAAAAAGGCGTTAACGTAATAGGTGATGTAGTTTCAGGAACAGTCTCATCAGACGCACACAGCGTAGCCAAACATCTATCGTCGCCACTCGCCGACATTCTCAAACTGATGAACAAACCCAGTGACAACTGGATCGCTGAATTGATTTTCAAGACAATCGGTGCTGAAGTAACAGGTGAACCGGGGACGTGGAAAAAGGGTAGAGACGTTGTCACTGGGTTTTTAGCAGAAATCATGGACGAACCGCCGACGCATCGGTTCGTTGACGGTTCTGGACTCTCTCGGTACAACCTCCTCAACGCCGAACTACTCACACGGTTGCTTGTCTATATGTATCACAACTTTGAATTGATGCCGGAGTATCTGGCATC
>JAPOOP010000148.1 GCA_026713385.1 Candidatus Poribacteria bacterium
AAATATCTGGGGGCATTTGTGACGCTCATGGTGCCACTTGTTATGGGTGTCCTTATGAACCTCTTAATCATTCTCCTCATTGGCAGTATTCCATTTGACTCGACAGACTGGCTGAGAATTTTGGGGATAGTCGGACTTTTTGCGTTGCACATCTCCGTCTTTATTTTTCTCGGGTTGTTTTTTTCCAGTCGTGTTTCAAATGCGATTACAAGTTTGGTGTGGCTGTTGTTAACGTGGGTCTGCTTGGCATTTGTTTTCCCGAGTCTGCTCGGTACTTTTGTCAGCAATCTGAATCCGATTCCATCCGTTGACGAAATCTTCATGCGAAGACAGGCACAATTGGACCAAATCGAGGACGAATGGCAGCGGGGTTCCCCAAAGAAGTTAAAAAAATCACCTTCCGTTGAAAGGATTTCTGTGACACGTCTCTGGGCAGAATACTTCACAGCAATCAACAACACGGATACACAGATTGCCGATGGACACATCGACCAGCAGCTTCAGCAGGTGCAACTTGCCCGCGATCTCACTCAAATTTCTCCGATAGCGACTTTTCAGTATGCAATGGAAGGACTTGCGAACACGAGTATCGTCGGTTATATGAATTTTGTTAAACAGGCGCGCCGCTACCGACAGACATTCATAGACTTCGTTAAAACAGAAGACCAGAGCGATCCAGAGAGCCTCCATATCTATCCGGTGAAAGAAGGACTGTCCCAAAAACCTGTGGATCCGAATGCTGTTCCTGTGTTTTCGGAGCAGATTTCCTACCGGAGTGTGTTATCCCAAGTCGGTTTATTGGTACTGTTTAACCTACTCTTCTTTATTATGGCGCAGGTCTCGTTTCTGATAAGCGAGGTAAAGTAATACAACTTGCCATCTTTATCGTCTAATCTGTTAGGTTGTGCATTTCAGGGCGCAGACGCACAACCTACGCTACAAAACGCCTGTGAATGATGAATCCATTTCACTGTTAATTTCTAATTTACCTTGCTGTTTTGCTGGTGATGTGTTACTATAACGTGAGTTTGATAAAAAGTATTAGAAGTTACAGGGACGATAAAAAATTAGGATACTTTCCAATGGAATCTGGTTTTGCTCAAGGAGATAAACATGGAAAAAATAAAGAAGGTCGAAATTCATAACAAGGTCTTTGAGGAGAGCTATACCGCTCACATCCAGAAAAACGGAACCAATTGGCTTGGGTGGATTCCAGATGTTCCGAAAGTCAAGTGTGAGGAATTCACGGAACAAGCACTACTGAAAATCCTTGAAAACAGACTTCATGAAGCCTTAGTTGCCGAAGAAGAAGCGTGGGAGAAACGGTTTGAAGGAGATGTGAAAGCCGGAAAGTTGGATCACCTTGCGGAAAAAGCAGTCAAGAATTATCGAGAAGGCAAATGCCGTAGCATAGACGAACTTCAGAAACTGTTGTAGTATGGAACACATTCTCGATGAAGATTTTTGGGAATCTTGCGCCGAACTGCCGCCCACTATCCAAAGACGCGTCCCTCAGAAGTTTCAACTCCTTCAGCAAAATCCCAGACACCCTTCTCTCCGTTTTAAAAAGGTCGGAGACCTTTGGGCAATACGCGTCAGTAGAGGTTATAGAGCATTGGCTCGTGAAGAAGACGGGAATTTCATCTGGTTTTGGATTGGGACACATGACGAATACGAAAGGCGAATCTGATACGTAGGTCTACCGTCTGTTTCAATATATGTATAATTTGAGGGTTAACCCCTGCAACCCATTGTTAAGGACCCCTTTATCGCTTATCGTTGACGATTCGTGTCCGGTGGTCAATCTCACCTATTACTGGATACACCAACGGCACGCCTGGAAAGCGCGGCACCAACCGAATGTTGCCCCGGAACGTTGGGAGGGCAACGCCACACAACTGAAAAGCATACCTCCCACAATCCCCGCAGATTTCGCGGCGGAGTGGGCAGAATGGTGCTGGGAAAACGGTGTGAAAGGTAAATTCAGCCTCATTCCTTATCCAGCAGGAGTCGGACGCGTTGACGAAGGGTTTCCCGACTTTTCGACGCATGAATATCAGGCGTGGCTGCGAATCTATAGGGAACTAATTTGGCCCAGTTTCGACTTGACACCGGAGATGCTCACACATACTGCTGTCGTCGATCTTGATACGTTAAACCTCACCGAAGAGTGGGAACAGGTAGAATGGGTCGATCCCCCTATTGATAATAGACTCACGGATTACATCATCACAGCGATGGAAATGCTTGATAATGTCGGTATTCCGTGTGAGGGCGTGACGAGTCCCGGTGCCTTTGGAAAACGTCAGGAAGCGGCGTATGCGAAAGCCGTGCTAACCGCTTCTCAACATGTCAATAACAACCCGCGCCCGTTCTATTTCCTCTGGCTCAAGCATGACGAACTGCCTGATGTACCCATCTGGTATCCTGAGAAGGAGGCAGGAATTGCGATTGCCAGTATCGTTTCATGTGCTGGGGACTGGTTCGGCGGTTGGACAGGTTACGATTTGGGAGATGCCGATCGGTTCATTACAGAGGATTTACAAGGCGGCCGCTTGCCACCGATTCTCGAAAAAGAACTGCCTTGTGTCCTCGTTGGGCATTGGCCCGGGTTCTATTTCAACGGTGAAAAATGTGGGTTTGATATACTGAAAACCGTCAAAGCACGGCTCGATGATTATGACCCGGACGGCACGAAAACGCTCTGGATGAAAAACTCGGAGATAGGTCACTATTGGATGGCACGTGAGCTTACCGACATAGTAGTAGGCAGACGCCGTTCTGCCGTAACTCCAGTTAACCTCTCCACCCAATTCCCGACAGCAAACTTTACGCTGGCTCTGGATGCCCCGATACGCGCTATGCAGGTGAACGGATGGGACCTCCGCGAAGTCCGTTCCCGACATGATTTCCAAAGAGATACGTTTCTCGTTGAAGGAAAACAGACCTTCGTTGCGTTCGATTTAGAGGTTGGCGACACAATTCTTTCGGTTACGGAATGAGGATTCTGCCGCCACTTGCGATTACCGTAGAGCCTGTCATATAACTTGATTCCTCGCTCAAGAGGAACGCTATCACATCTGCCATCTCTTCGGGTTCACCCAGTCTGCCGAGCGGTGTCGTGGACCGAAGTTGTTCCACCATCTCTGATGAAACTTCGCCTAACATATCTGTCGCAATTGCCCCTGGGGCAACCGAATTGATGCGGATGTTGTGTGGGGCAAGCGGTCCGCAGCACGATTTCGTCAGGGCAATAACACCGGCTTTCGCTGCACTGTATGGCAATTGGTTCGGACGGACTGCCAACGCAGCGATTGAGGACACATTGACGATACGTCCAAATTGTTGTGCAATCATTCCGGGCTTGACTGCCCATAACACATTGAAGGGACCTGTCAGGTTAATCGCGATGATCCGGTCCCAATGTTCAGGAGCGAGTTCGTCAAACGCCATATCACCGACCTCTCCGGCGTTGTTTACCAGTAGTTCGATTGTCCCGAACTCTTCTGTCACTGTCGTGACCATACTGTTCACAGCATCTCTATCGGCGATATCGGCTTGGACGGGTATTGCTTTTTGACCCAACTCACGAATCTGTTCACAGACGGCTTCCGCTTTCGCAACCGCGCGAGAGTAGTGGACAGCAACAGTCGCACCTTCACTGGCAAGTTTGAGTGCGGTTGCCTTTCCTATCCCACGGCTTGCGCCGGTTACCAATGCAACCCTTCCTTGGTATCTCATTTTTTAATTATACCTTGTGGGTAAATAACGGGCGTTTGGACTTTAACGTACGTTGCTTAAACCCACCCTCCATTACATTACGGGCTACGAGTTTTGATGCTATCTTAAGAGTAACCCTTTGTTAGACGAACACTTCTTAACCGACAACCGACTGTCCTGTTACTTACAAAAGTACCTGTAATTGCTTCCATACATCGGCAGAAACGGGTGTCGTGGCGGCGGCGAAATTCTGCTCTACCTCTGTGGCATTCTTGGAACCTGTCAGACTCATTGCAATGCGGGGTTGACGGAAACAGAATTGGATGGCGAGATTCAGAACATTCAGGTTATTGTCAGTTGCCCACTGATAGAGTCGATGTGCTTTTTCAGCGTCAGATGCGTCTAAGTGCATCCTTTCAGCGGATACATCCGGCTCAATCCCTGAAAGCAACCCCATTGCAATGGGACTTCCGTTGATAACCCCGATGTCGTTTTCAGTGGCAAGCGGTATC
>JAPOOP010000147.1 GCA_026713385.1 Candidatus Poribacteria bacterium
CTCTAAAACGCGAGGTCCAGCGAGTGCCCCCTCCTTTGTCACATGCCCGACGAGAAACACCGGTATATTCCGATTCTTCGCACAAATTAGGAGATGCCCAGCACACTCACGAATCTGGGTGACGCTCCCCGGTGCGGATGGAATATTCGACAAATAAACCGTTTGGATAGAATCGACGATGACAACCTTCGGAGACTGTGCTTCAATATGTTTTTCAATCTGCTCCAAATTGTTTTCACAGAGTACATAGAGTGTATCAGACGAAACGCCGAGCCGAGTTGCCCGGAGTTTCGTTTGGCTCACAGATTCCTCACCAGAAACGTAAAGCACATCTCCATAGTTCCGACTCAATGCCTCACTGGCTTGTAGTAGCAACGTAGATTTGCCTATTCCTGGGTCGCCGCCGATAAGAACGACGGATCCCGGCACAATCCCACCACCGAGGACTCTGTCAAATTCTGACATCCCAGTTAGATGCCGTTCCACTTCGCTTGCTGTAACTTGCGAAATGGGCTCAGGTTCTCGAGACGCTTGTCCGATATCACGATGTTTCGATTGTGTAGTGAGTGTCTCTATCTCTTCGGCGAAACTCTGCCAACTCCTACAACTCGGACACCGTCCCAACGTCTTTGGCGTTGTATATCCACACTCTTGACAGACAAATTTGCGTTTCTCTCGTGCCATTCTTTAATTTTACCTTGCGGTTACATCATAACGTGCGTTTCGACTTTGAAGTGCGTTCCTTATATCCGTCTGCGCCTGCTTCGCAGTGAGGATGCAGGCTACGTTTTTTTAATTATACGTTGAGGAACCTTTATGAGGCGAAAACCTCTTAACCGACTGCTGCCCGCTGATTGCCAATTACCATTCGCCACCAAAAAAGCGAAACCCTGTTGTCCAACGCCGCTCACCGGTTAAATCCTCTCCGCCAATCAGGAATTGCCCGTATCGGAAAAACCGTAACGCCACTTCCGCGTTCAACTCAGGTTCCCTGCTTGTCAACCCTACCCCTTCAAGACTGACCCCGAAACGCCGGGACCACAACCACAAATCCACGCCTGCTCCGACTTTGGAACGCATAAACCCGGCACGCGCCCGGAGAAAATCTGTTACATCGTGTGCGTACTGAAATTCAAACCGAACCTTCTCATCTCGAACCCCTACTCCGAATCTATAGTGCGCGTTGGGATTTTGAGAGAGTGAAAACGCCAATTCGTTGTACAGCCGCTCTTCAAGACTAAGATAGCGGAGTTCATAATCCCAACCAAACTGCGGTAAATCAAAACGCTCCAACTGCCTCTCAGTTCTTTGAGAGAGTTCTGTTACCGCACTCATCGTTTCGTCAACATTTTGCAGGGTTCGCCGGACATCTTCAAGCGGTTCGGGTGTGTTCAGCAATTGCGCGACAGTCCCCTCCCCTTCGTTAAGCGTTTTAAGAAAACGGTTGACGCTCGTCTCCAGGGCAGCGACCGAAGCAGTCATTGCCTTTAGGTTCTTTAAAATAGGTGCGATGTTGGCCTCTCCCGTTTCAATAGCCTTACTACTTTGCGAAACGAGGGCAGAAACTTGGGTAGCTAATATATCGAAATCTGAGCGAAAATCTTGTGTTATCTGTCGAAATTCTGATGTTGTTGCGCGAATATCGGTAAAAATAGTGTTGAGTTTCGGTGAATTCTGATTCAGGAGCCTCAAGAGTTCACGTGTAATGTCACTTATTTGACTGCTCACCATCAGGGAATCGCCTTCCAATTGTGCTATAAGGTTATTTACCTTTACGAGGGTCCCTTGAAACCGCCTATCGTTTTCTAAGGCGAGTTGTGTTAGAGTTTGCACCGTCTCTCCAGAGTCAATGCTTAACTTCTCAATAGTTTTTCCAGTGAGTGCGACGACTTCCCGAATCTCTTTGATGGCGAGCTGAATCGCTTCTTGGTTCGCTTGGAGCACCTCATTCGCAGCGGTTGTGAGTTCAATAGCCTGTGTCATACCGGCACTCGTCTGTTCAAGGAGTTCCAAAGCATTTACAGGATCTTTTCCAACAATCGGCAAGTTCGCTGGCTTTAAGGTCGGGTTATCAATCGGTCCATTGTCAAGAGCGATATAAATTTCACCGACAAACCCATTCATGGAAATTCTGGCACCACAGTCCTCCCTTAACCACTCAAAAGCGTTTTTGACTTTCGCTTTGATGTGCACATTATCAGTATCAGGACGGAGCTCAATCGCCGTTACTTTGCCGATTGGAACACCATATAGGTAAACACCTGCCCCAACATAGAGTCCATTAACGGAGCGGAATTGAAACGTCAGTTCATCACCAGCAGTTGCCCATGGCCAATTCTCAGCATTTGTAAGAAGAATTGTCAGGAATACAATGGCAACAAGAATCATTACACCGACTTTTACAGACGCGGTCCAAAAGTTCATGCTATCTCCCTAAATATTGTTTCAAAATGGGATTTTCCATGTTGAGAATCTGGTCCGGTGCTCCAAATAGGATGAACTGTTGCAAAATGGGATCGTCGATGTTGATAATTTCATCTGGGCTGCCGTA
>JAPOOP010000146.1 GCA_026713385.1 Candidatus Poribacteria bacterium
ACATTCGCATTTCCCAAGGCACTCGTGTGGACCTCAATTCGGACGGGGTAGCTACCGAAACTATCTCTACGTAAGACCTTTGCGAGTTGCTCAAACGTCGCGAAAAATTCTTTTTGAAGTTGCGTGCTACCGTGGGCAAACGCGTTGCCTCTGATACGGATGAGTACACTACTTCTCTGCTCTATAACGATGGCTTTAGGAATTTGTTTTGCTGCTTTCAGCAAGTCCGACTTCGCCGATGTTATCTGTTGCGCGTTTGCAATAGCGCGTTCCAGATAATCGCTGCCCTCCGCGGAAGCTTTGATAACCGTCTCATATTCCTTATTTGCTAATGCGGTTTTTGCCTTTGCGTAAGCCGTATTGGCAAGTTCATAGAGTCGTGCCTCTAATTGCGGGACCTGTGTCTGTGCCTGCGCTGCGAGTTTTCTTTTTAAGGTGTCAACCGCTCGTTGCGCTTCCGCCGCACGCCGATCTAACTCCTTTTGTGCGCGTTGTCTAAATTCCGCCGATTCCGCGATTACGACTGCCTCATCGGCGGTTTGTTGTGCTTGTTGTGCAAATTGTTGTGCTTGTTCATAGCGATTGGTGGTTAATTCCTGCTTCGCACGTTTCAGTTGTCCCGTCGCCTCTTGAAACTGTTGGGGTGCATGTTGATTGGCATTGAGGTATTGCGCACGTTGAATGATTACTTCTGCCTTCGCGATTGCGATGTCCGCGCTTGTCCTTGCTTCCGCCTCCACCTTCTGGCTTCTCTGCGCCAATTGGTAAAGGCTATCAACCCGTTTCTGTGCATCCGAGATAGCACTCTCTGCTTCAACGAACGCCTCTTGCGCAATGAGGTTGGCTATTGAAGCAATGGATGCTTGGGCGCGCTCATAGTCCGCAGTTGTTTCGATCGCTGGATAGGTATATTTTGAAATATTAACGAGTGATTCTACACCTGTGAGTGATAGACGAAGTTCCGTTTGACGTAGTGATGTTTTTAAATGCAAGATTTCTGTTGATAGTTGTTCTGTCTGCTGTTGTCCTTTGTCGCGAGAGTTCAGCGCACGGGCGAGTTGCTCCTCAAGGATTGCTTCACGGATACGCGCGATTTCAAGTTCGTGCTCATGTACCTTTATAATTTGTTGGTATATCTGTTCTCGGATGGTAACGACACTTTGCTGAGCATTGTGCTGCCGCGCTTTTGCGCTGGCAATCTGTGCGACTAACTCTGCCTGATACGCAAATTCAGCACTTTGAGGGATGTCCCCCTTTTCTTGCGAGTTCCGGGCGAAACTCAGGAGCTTCACCGCACGCCCGAATTCCTCTGGCACCAAAGGTTCAGCATCTAATGCAGCTGCATTATCGATTGCCTGCTGCGCGTCTTGGAGTTGTGTCGCGAGCATGACTTCATCAATCTCTGGTACGGTGCATCCGGATGCGATAAGACATGTAACTAAAAATAGCAATCCATAATACTTCATCGGTTTCCCTCGTGTCGCGCAAATCTTCGGAGGTCCCGCGATCACGATCATGGTGATGGCGTGTCTCCGCCGAGATCCCCAGTTGTATATTCATTTAGTCGTTCTGCAGTTATAGCCCTTGATTTTCTCAGAATCTCTGTAACGCCCCAAGCTCAGCTTTCATAGTCTCAAGCCTCTGGAGCACTTCGTCAACGTTCTGCCCGGTGAGCGTGAGCTGCGCTTGTGCCTCTTGAACATTTGCTTCCTCGCGAATTGCGATGGCGATCTCAGTTGCAATCCGAGCGTGAAGATACGCACGTAGTGCGAGTCGATATGCCTGCTCTACATCACCAGCATTCATTGCGTTTTCAGCCGTGACAAGCATCTCTTGAGCGGCGCGTAACGGGGTATCGGCAGTCTCCTGTGCCCCCATAGCGTTGGCGGAGGTGAGTGCTACCTGAGCGTTTTCCATTGTTTCCACGGCGAGTTGCTGTAACTGTCCACCACACCCCAGCACTACTGTTAGGGTTATAAGCCAGACTATCCATTTCATTTTTTAAATTTCCCTTGCGGTTAAACAACGTGAGATTACTGTTTCACGGGCTCCTCTTAAATCCTGCTTCGCAGTGAGAGCCATTTCATTACGGACTCCTGTTCTGTCGACATTACAGTAAAGCACGCAATTAATTATACACTTGTGGAAGCAGAGTTAATGAAGATTCAGAATTGAATTCGGTTTGGAGCAAAAAAGCCTCGCTTGGGGTGGTGCGGCTGCAACACCCTAAGGCGAGGCTTCTGGTCGTTGATTCCTGAGACGGGTATAGCCGCTAAAATTCAGGACGCTCTGTATAGACACTCACCTTCCGGCGATATTTGTCTTTTCGCTCAAACCATACATATCCATCAATTTTTGAGAAGAGCGTATAGTCCCTTCCGACCCCAACGTTGTTTCCGGGGTGAATGTGCGTTCCACGCTGTCGCGTGAGAATACTCCCTGCGGTGACATAATTTCCGGAAAATCTTTTGACCCCGAGTCGTTTTCCGATAGTGTCGCGTCCGTTTCGGGTGCTTCCGCCGCCTTTCTTATGTGCCATTAGATTGCTCCTCCACCGCGCCAATTGCGGTAATTTTCACACGCGTAAATGATTGACGGTGTCCTAACTTGCGTTTGTAACCTTTACGGCGTTTCGATTTGAACACAACCATTTTTTTTCCGCGTGCCTGTTGAACCACTTCGGCAGTAATTGAAGTATTGTCAAGATAGGGCGAGCCGGCTTGCAACTGACCATCATTGTCAGCAACAGCCAAAACGGATGAGAACGTGACACTGTCACCCACCTCTGCCTCGAGTTTTTCAACATCGATCAGGGCTCCTACTTCCACCCGGTGCTGTTTTCCGCCGCTCGCAAAGACTGCATACATTTTTATATATCACTCCTTTCTGATTAAATTATACCCTAAAAACGCGTTGATGTCAATTCAGATTTGCAATTCGTTATCTGTCCCATCTTAGAAGGGCATTCCATCGCGTTAATCGAGAAATAACTCTTCGCCTTTTCCGACGAAGATTCGGTAATCTTCGAGGTGTAAGTCGGCATCAGGTTCCAGAATGAGATCTAATTTTAATGACTTCTTAAGTTCTCGCAATTTACTCGACATCTGCGACTTTATATGCGAAACGACAAAGTCATTAGCGATAACACGTAATTGGGACTGCCGCGTTTGTTTATGCGCCATCTTTATCGCACGTAGCAACTGAATGACGACGGTTTCGACGGATAGAACAGTGCCATGTCCGTCGCAGTAAGGACACTCCTCCATCAGTAGCGTAGAGAGGCTTGGACGGGTGCGTTGACGTGTCATCTCAACGAGTCCTAAATCTGAAAAATGAAGGATATTTGTGCGGGCACGGTCTTTCCGGAGTGCTTCCTGTAGCATTTTAAAGACCCGTTTCCGGTGCGATACCTCTTCCATATCAATAAAATCAACGACGATAATCCCCCCCAAATCCCGCAATTGAATTTGTCGGACGACCTCCTCAACAGCCTCAAGATTAGCACTAAGAATAGTGTTATCTGGGTCAGATTTCCCAACGAATCGACCGGTGTTGACATCAATCGAGACCATGGCTTCAGTCTGTTGGATGATAATATGTCCTCCACACTTGAGCCAAATTTTTTCACTGAGTGCCTCCTTGAGTGCGCGTTCAACTCCATAAGCCTCAAAGAGTGTTGGATCTTCCTGATAGAGCGAGACGCGAGTTTTCAGATCGGGCATGACAGAGGAGACGTACTCCATCGTCTCCTGGTACCCCGTGTCTGAATCGATAAGCAGTCGCGTGACCTCCTTCGTGAGCATATCCCGGACGATCCTGTTGGTAAAACTAAGGTCTTTACTGACGAGACTGGGTGCAGATTTTCTGTCTGCGCGGGTGCGTACCTGTTTCCATTGATCGATAAGGTATCGGATTTCGGCTGTGAACTCGGTTTCATTCAATCCTTCAGCAGCAGTACGAATGATAAATCCACCCTCAACGTCGGCTTTCACCGTCTTTGCCATGTTACGAAGTCTATCTCTTTCCGTGGCAGACTCAATGCGTCGTGATACGCCGATATTCGAGGAATTGGGCATGTAGACGACATAACGTCCAGGGAGTGTGATGTTACTGGTAACCCGCGCCCCCTTTGTTCCGATAGGCTCCTTGCCGACTTGAACGAGGAGTTCCTGTTTCTTTGAAATGAGGTCACTTATGAGAAATGGGAACCCGCGTCCACCGCGTGTTTGTTTGGATTGCTTTCCCTTCAAATCCAAGACTGCGGTATTTTTGTTGGATTTTCGACCTCCATTCTGCTTCCCGTTTTCGTCCTCATCTTCGTCAGCATGCTCATATTTGAGATCGGAAATATGTAGAAAGGCATGCCGGTCCAATCCAATGTCAACGAATGCTACCTGCATTCCGGGTAGTACGTTCTCAACGCGTCCTTTGTAGAGATTCCCCAATGTTTGCGTCGCTGCTTTCCGTTCAATGTAAATTTCATTCAGCACCCTCTCCTCAAGTACCGCACAGCGTGTTTCATACTCATCATCAGAAATAAGTATCTCCTTTTCCATTATTACCTCCTATCGTGCCCTTTGTTAAGAGGCACCTCGGTTAATTGTCGTGTCAAAATTGGCAGCGTTGCGAAAGCAGTAAGGGCTTATAGAAGTGCGTCCTACATTGCATTGGCGCGATGCGATGCGTGTTCGAGTGGGACGCTTCAGCCAAATCAGCAAGTGTGCGGTTGCCCCCAGCGGGAGTGGTACCAAGCCAACTATAGGGAGACCCTCTTTCCGTGTCTCAATCCTTTGCTGTTTTCCAAAGGACCTGATAATTTTGACTTGATATAATAAATTATAGAGTGGTGTACTATCTATTCATCTGGGCTTGCAAGCTGCGTCTTACAGCCTCGGTGTCAACGTCACGATAGGCGTTATCAGTTCACCCATCGAGATACCGCCGTGCTGGAACCCTCCTTGAAACTGCCGTTTATACTTATAAAAATCGTTCGGATAGACGAAATAATAATCGTCTTTTGCGAGAATGTAGTCCTTGCTTGCGTTTTCCGCCGGTAGTCGGTATTCCCTCGGGTTTCGGAGATATACCGCTTCGCCTTCTTCGCATCCTAAGTTAGAGCCGATTTTAAACCTGAGGCTGGTGGTAGTCTCGCGATTACCGTACGCGCGGGTCGCTCGGTTACAGAAGACAGAACCATGATCGCTGGTGAGGACTACAGTTGCATTTTGTGCTGCAATAATGCGTAAAATATCGAAAAGTACCGAATGCGAGAACCATGAACGCGCCAGAGCCCGAAAAGCGGATTCATCAGGGGCAAGCTGCTGCAGGACATCGGATTGTGAGCGCTGATGGGTCAAGATGTCAACGAAATTGATAACCAGTGCTGAGAGATTCACGCGCGTGTTCGCGGCGACCCGCTTTTTGTAGGTGTTGCCACCTCGGGTATCAAAAATCTTGAAGTACTGGACTCCGGGTTTCAGTTTGACACCTCTGCGCTTCAGATGTGCTTCGAGGAGCTGGCGTTCGTAGCGATTTGTACTTGTGTCCCCATCAGATTCCTCCTGCCAGTACTGTGGATAGCGTTCGGCAATCTCTATTGGGAACAAGCCGCTGAAGAGGGCATTTCGTGCGTACATCGTCGCACTCGGTAGGATTGAAAAACTATATTGACGTTCGATAGAGAAATAAGGGTACAAGAGTGATTCCACTGCCAACCAATGGTCTAATCGGAAGCAGTCAACCACAATAAAATAAACAGATTTTCCTGCTTGAAGTTGAGGGATAACATGCTGGTCAAGAACGTTGACCGATAAGGGTGGTGCGTCTGAGCTACCTGCGACCCAGTCAGGATAATGCGTTGCGACAAAGTCAGAGAATTCGGCATTGCACTCTTTTTTCTGTGCGAGATGTGTTTCCTCTAACCCACCGTCGGCTAACTTTTCAGATACCATATCCCATTGTAATAGTTTCACATAAATATTGACCCAGTCTTGCCAATTCGGTGACGAGTCCTTCATCGCACGAATAGCGTTGAAATCTGTCGTGTAGCGACTCGGAATCTGATTTACGACTATCTGCGGTTGATCAAGGACGCGCTTTAGCGTTGAGACGATCTGGGCAACACCGATCGGTTTCACCAAAAAATCGGTTACCTGCTTGCCGAGAGCAACCTCAACAAATTGTTCATCGCTGGATTGGGTAACGAGAATGACTGGGATTTGTGTATTGATGGTACGGATTGCATCGAGCGTTGCCATTCCATCTTTACCGGGCATAACCTGGTCAAGTAGGATAGCACTGTACTGCGTATCACCGCGCGTTAAAAGCGCGATGCCATCTTCGCCATTTGTCGCCGGTGTGACGGCGTAACCTCGGTCGCGTAGCACAAGAATATGCGGCTGCAACGCTTCTATTTCATCATCAATCCATAAGATTTGGTGTGTTTGTGACATACGTAAGTTTTCAAAATCTGATCAGGTGCGGTATCGCGCCCACTTAACGCGAGTGAAAGTTTTCTCCTCAGCGGAAGCAGGAAAAATGTGCAGATAATTATTTTGCCTACAACGGCTGTTAATGTGGGCTATGCGACTGGCAATCGAATTTCAAAAGTTGTCCCGTCAGGACTCGTTTTAATCATACGTATACTTCCGTGATGGTACTCACGGATGATCCGCTGTACGACAGTCAATCCGAGTCCCCATCCGTGTGCCTTGGTAGACATCCCCGGTTCAAAGATCTTTCGCTGATTTTCGCGGGTGATCCCGCTTCCATTGTCGACATATTGGATAACAACATCGCCGTGTCGCTTGTCATGCGTTGATTCAATCTGGACCCAACCGTCCGCCTTGTCCATTGCATCCAATGAATTTCGTATCAAGTTTTCAAACACCCAGTGCAGTAATTGTGCGTTTGCGAGTATAGGCGGTGTTTCATGCAGTTTCAATCGAATTTCAACGCGTCGACTAATACGCGGCAGCCGTTTTTCAAAATATGCTCGAACTTCTTCAAATACTTCATCCATATTCACTTCGGTAAGAGGTGGCTGCGTGCCAATCATACCGAAGCGCGCCGTCGTTTTCTGCAAACGCTCCAGATCGTTTCTCATACTTTCGGAGAGTTCAGCAAGTGCAGCATCATTTTTCTTTTTACCTCGTTCATGCAGAAGTTCTGTCCATGCCAACAGCGACGAGATAGGTGTTCCGAGTTGATGCGCGGTCTCTTTAGCTAAGCCACCCCAGATTGCCGAGTGTTCATAAGACTTTATTCGTTGATAGACAAGGAAACAAACGGTTCCAAATACTAATAGGACCACGGGTGCCATGAGAGGCACGACCAATCCATAGTGTGGCTTACTTTCATAATAGAAGTAGCCCTTGTGCCATTCGGGTATTGTTTCAATCGCGGAGGATGCTGGTGCGTTCTGAATGAAAATTTTCGCTCGTTCCTGTTCCTCTGCAGTTGCCTGATCCGCAGTAATAATATCGCCCCATATCTGCCATTTCTGAGGTGTACCAGTGGTATCGGTTATCACAAGAGGCAGATGTGCCATTTCACTGGGCGCGACATCACCATAGTAAATATACCCCTTTAACTGCCTGTCTTCAAGGAGCATGTGTATTTCACGAGGTAGATGTTTTTTCTTCATGCGCGCTAATGTTGACTCTAACAAAGCACGCTCATTTGATGTTAACGAGATCTCCTCATTTTCGTTGACATTGATATCCAAACTGTCGATCTTTGCGTCTAATTGTTGGTCTACTCCTCGCGTAATTAAGACATTTCCCTGTGCATCTGTGATGATAAACGAGAACACGCGCGATCTGTCTTCATCGAATGACTTTTTGACGATCGCTATTAATTTTTGTTGCAATCCTCGGTTTTCCACGCCGGGGATTTCCGCTGTCAGATCGGCGAAAAGGTCTATCTGGACTTCTATATCCGCGTTCAGTCGAGAAATCTGTTGGGTATAATGGAAGAACCCAAATATCAATGTGCCCAATCCGACGATGAAGTAAACGAATATCAAACGGGTGGTCGTATACCGAGGGATAATTCGACGATTCAACCGCAACTTCGTATTCCTCCGCACAAATCGGACGCAACATGTTTGCCTATTGATTGTCTACATACTTAATTAATGGTATCATTTTTAAAAGGAAATTGCAAGTCTATTTTGATTCATGTGCGTTTTGTGTCCATTTTTCTGGCGAGTCTGTTCATTATTGGAGAAAGCAAAGTTTACAGAAAAGCGAAAACTGAAATTCTCAACAAAACCACATATCGCTTGATATTTTCCGATAAATCGGGTAAAATGGAATTGTGTTTTGTAATATGAGTCGCCTCTACAGCGAAATAGAAATGCAAATTAGAATAGGAAACATTTGATGCTCAAAGCTATTACATTTGATTTTTGGCAAACCCTCTACGCGGATTCTGACAGCATCTGGCAAAAGCGTCAGGCGATACGTGTTGAGCACTGCTATACGTACCTTGGCAGTCGCGACTATGCTTGCACATTGGATGATGTAAGATTCGGACTTGAAGAGGCGTACAACTTGGTATCCTCTCTATGGCATCAACATAAAGGAATCTCAGTGAAGCGATGCATGCACCGGTTCGCTGAGGTGCTTCACCTTCAGCTTGAGGCGGAAGACTTTGACCAGTTAATTGAATGTCTGGGCGCGGCTTTTTTGGAAACACCGCCGATTATAATACCACATGTCAAACCGGTCCTTTCTCGGTTGAGTGAAAGTTATCCACTTGGAATCATCTCAGACTCGGCACTAACGCCCGGCAGTTTTGCTCGAAAACTGATGGCGCGTGATGGCATTTTACAATACTTTACAGCTTTCACATTCTCCGACGAAACGGATTATACAAAACCTCAAGTGGTACAATTCCATTCAACTTTAGCACAACTAAACGCTGAACCCTCGGAAGCGGTGCATGTCGGCGATATTTTCCGAACGGATATTGTCGGCGCGAAAAATGCGGGGATGAAAGCGATTCGTTTCGCAGGCTTCAATAAAGGAGAAGAAGATGACACGCTTAGTGATGCCCTTGTTGACGACTATCGGAAGTTAGAGACCGTCATCGCTGAGTTGTCAAAATAGGGAAGGTAAGGGAAAAAATGGCAAAAGTATTGGTCTCCGGTGGCACCGGGTTCATCGGCGGTCGAGTCTGCACTGCCCTCCACGAACAGGGCGATACGGTGCATGTATTATCTCGTAATCCGACACGCGCACATACCAAATTGAAATCCGCAAGAGCGGTCTATGGTTGGAACCCTGAAACCGAAAAACTTCCTTCAGAAGCAACATCAGATGTGAAAGCGGTGGTTCATCTGGCGGGTGAAACTATCGCAGGTAGATGGAACCCTGATAAAAAACGGCGGATACGGGATAGCCGAATTCTTTCTACGCGAAATCTCGTTGAATCGTTTGCTGGCGTGTCTACAAAACCTGATGTGCTTGTCTGTGCTTCCGCAATTGGATACTATGGCGGTAGCGGCGACGACCACTTTACAGAGGTATCACCCGCTGGCACAGACTTTCTCGCCAAAGTCTGTCAAGAATGGGAAATAGAAGCCCAAAAAGCAGGTGAGTTTGGGGTTCGGGTGGTCATGGTTCGTATTGGGCTTGTACTTGGATTAGGAGGTGGGCTGCTAACACAAGTGCTTACGCCCTTTAAAATGGGAGTCGGTGGCATACTTGGCAGTGGTCGGCAGTGGATGTCTTGGATTCATGTCGACGATGTGGTTGGTATTGTGATACACGCTTTAGAGAATGAAGAAATTCGGGGTCCTCTGAACGCGACGGCACCTGTTCCTGTCAGAAATGTGGAGTTCACGAAAACGCTCGGTTCGGTGCTACGGCGACCAACGCTGTTTCCAGTCCCGACGTTCGGATTGAAGTTAATGATGGGCGAATTTGCGGATTTCGTTGTGCTGAGTCAGAACGTCCTTCCAGAGAAAACAGAGGTAAGCGGCTACGACTTTCGCCACCGGACGCTTGAATCCGCTTTGAGAGACCTGCTATAGAGGCGCAGAATTCCAAAAAAATATGAAAATCCGCGATGTTCTGCTCTCTGATTACGGAAAAGCCTCAAGTGTTCCCTCGCCGATTAATCGATTGATGACCGATTTCGCCGTCGGTTTTCGAGATGGACGCGACATTAATCTCGGTGTCGGATATGTCAATGAACAGACAATTCCGCATAAGCAGATTCAACATGCCTGCGAAACAGTTCTTACTCATCCTAAAAAATATCGCGCCTCTCTAAATTACGGCGGGGCACAAGGTTCGCCGAACCTGATTGCGTCGCTCAGGAGGTTCCACATTGAAAACCGGATCGGTGGAATTACTGAACAGACCTTAAACAACCGAGATATTGTCATCGGGGCGAACGGCGCGACGAGTTTGTTAGAAAGCATCACCCACCTACTTCCTGCTGGCATTGTGATGACCGCGGATCCGATGTATTATATCTACTGTAACGACTTGGGAAGGAAAGGTTTTAGCGTTATAGCGACACCTGAGGATGATGAAGGACTCGATGCCGAACATTTGAGGACCAAACTAACGACGCTCGGTAACGCAAAAAAGGCTATCCGCTTCTTCTACGTTGTAACGGTTAACAATCCAACCTGCACAATTCTATCCAATAACCGCAAGAGAGTACTCGTTGACATTGCTACCCGACTTTCCCATGAAGTCGGACGAAAAATTCCTGTTTTTTTCGACAACGCCTATCGCGACCTCACACATAATAGCACCGTTGAACCTTTGGAGTCTGCACTTTGCTACGATACGCTCGGCATTGTCTATGAAATTGGCACGTTGTCAAAGATCCTCGCCCCAGGGTTACGTATCGGTTATCTGATCGGACCCAAAGGTCCCTTCCTCGACAGCATCATCCAACGCACAAGCGACATCGGTTTCAGCGCGCCGTTAATCAATCAAGAAATTGCAAGCTACTTGCTCGACCACGGTATCGAAGCACAAATTCAAAAGGTTAATAACGGGTATCACCAGAAGGCAAAACAGGTCAAAGCGTGGATTGCAGAATTACTGGGTGATAGCGTCCAGGAGTGTCGGGGTGGTAGTGCTGGATTCTATTACTACTTGACGCTGGCGAGTGTCGCAACAAATACGACCTCTGACTTTTTCAAATTTTTGACGCGAACGACTGGACGGGAAGAGGTCGATGGACCATTAGACTCCCAACATCCGAAAGTGATTTACATTCCCGGTGAACATTGCGTCCACCCAGATGGCGAAATGGTCGAGGTTGGGAAGCGACAGTTCCGTATATCCTACGGATTTGAGGAACTCCCACAGATTCACACTGCGTTGAAACACATGAAATCCGCGATAGCCTATAGTATTGGATTAAGCTCTGGCTATGGACTGTAATCACAGAAATGAGTTCCAACATGTGGTTTCTTTCTAAATCCTCTAAAAAAAGGATGCCTAAGATGCTTGATATACTCAATATTCCAGAGTTAGGCAGACTCGAGATTGTAGAAGTATACGAGTACTACGATCAACCCGTTCTTTACTCCTGCCAAAACGCCTCAGGGCATTTTTACCTTGTTGTGGCTGCTGCTGAAGATGCCCAATTTTTAACTTGGCTCTGTGTTGCTGTCTCCACTGAACGGCTTAACCGTATCCGATCCGGCAAAATTGACCTCCACGATGCATTCGCCGATTCTGAAAATCCCTATGCAATTCAAGTAAAGGTTCCATACGAGGAACATGCTTCAGTCCAGACAGATTTTATCCAACCAAATCAGATACCTGAGGATATGCTTCCAGTGCCTGGTGAATGCCTTGATAGTACAGGTTCGTAGTAGTGCGATTTATCGCACGTCTGGGGTAAGAACGGGTAATGAATGGTTTCCCTACTACAACAAGCGAAAGAAGCAACTCATAAACCCAACATTGAACGACTACTAATGGTATTCGGTTGTGGTTTCAGGTTTCGGAGATCTAAGATATGAAAAAGAATTATCTAATTTTAGTCTTCCTGTTTTATGGATTTACGTTCATTGCAGTAGGTGCGCCTATTGCAGCAGCGAATCAAATGGTGAAAGTTGTATACTTCGTGCCACGCGACCGTCCGGTTCAACGGAATATACCCACTAAACTGGATACGCAAATAAAAAAGGTGCAACGTCTTTATGCTGATCAGATGGAAGCACACGGACACGGTAGGAAAACTTTCAATCTTGAAAACGATGATAACGGAAAATTAATTGTGTATCGTATCATCGGGAATTTTAATGATGCGTATTACCATACAGATACACTCCGCAAAGTTACTGAAGAAATTGATGGTCAGCACGATATAGAGAAACACATCTATATCGTCATTGTAGATGTTAGCACGGAGCGGATTCAGGGGAATTGCGGTATAGCATACTTTGATGGCGGCCCTGTAATGGTTGCAGCGACTGGGGATTGCACTGTAGGAGAGTTTGGTATAACTTTGATAGCTCATGAACTTGGACATGCCTTAAACTTGGACCACGATTTCCGTGATAATTCATATATAATGTCTTACGGGGCCGAACGAGAACGATTATCAGGATGTGCTGCATCAATGTTGAATGTCAGCCCATTTTTCAATCAGGATGGAACTGTCGGCAACGTTTCAAATACACCAGCCACGATTCAAATGTTAACGCCCTTGACTTATCCAGCCAATAAAAAAAACTGGACGCTCAAGTTCAGTGTTAGCGATAGAGATGGTATCTATCAAGTTCAATTTTTACTTTCTGTTCCCGGTGAAGCAACAAGTTTAATGAGTTGCAAAAACTTTAATAATACACGGAGCACAACAGTCGAGTTTGATATGCCAACCGGTGCAACGATAGCCCCAGTTAATAACGTCTATATCCGTGTTATTGATCAGAATGGAAATGGATCAGGAAAAAGTTGGACTCTCAGTGCAACAAAAACAACCGAAACAAAAACGATCAATACAAACAGTACAGAAACGTATCTGACCCTCAATTACGATAGTCCGGATGCCCTTGTCCCAATCAATAATCCAACAGAGTGGGCGGGATGGAGAGAAAAGTTGGTGTGGGAGAAAACACCTGATGGATTAGTTCCGAGAAAACCTAACGGTTTCATGCCACCTGACCCACATATACCTTTTATGGATGAATGGGACTATTGGTTTTATGCACACGCTAAAAGTCGTATCGTTTATGATCTCGGAGGGCGGAACTATACGCAATTTGACGCTTATTTCGATATGCCGAATCCGTGCGGAAGTATTGCTTCTGTTGAGGTTATATTTCTCGCTGACGGTATAGAGATTTATAATTCTGGTGTCTTGAGAGGGGACCAAACACGAAACATAAAGATTTCATTCAATATTCCCACAGGCACCAAAGCACTCACTATCCGTGTAACAGATGGGGGCGATGGTGATGGGTGTGATCATTTTATTTTCGCAAATGCCCGCTTGTTGCATGGCGAACCTTTTATTATTGAAACAATCAATACAGAAACAGACAGAACTGAAACGTATCTCACGCTTAATTATGATAGTCCTGATGCGCTTGTTCCAACAAACAATGCTAAAGAATGGGGATGGGATTGGGGCGGTTGGCAAGCAATATGGGAGAAAAAACCGAATGGACCGATTCCTGAGCAACCCCACCAAGGGTTTATGCCTGCCAAATGGATACCGTATGTAAACCAATGGGACTATTGGTTTTATGCACATGTCCCAAGTCTTATTGTTTATGATCTCAGTGGTGGGAACTATGCTAAATTTGACGCTTATTTCGATACGCCGAATCCGTGCGACAGTGTTGCTTCTGTTGAGGTTATATTTCTTGCTGACAGTACAGAGATTTATAAATCTGGCGTTTTGAAAGGTAATCAAGCAAGAAATACTCATATATCATTTGATATCCCTAAGAATGCACAATCACTCACGATCAGGGTAACAGATGGAAGTGATGGCGGTGCATGTGATCATTTCATTATCGCAAATGCCCGGTTAGTGCATGGAGAGCCGCCTCCGAGAAAAGTAGATCCGAAAATAGAAGGTTCAAAACTTGGTCTCTCTTTTTCTACAACTACAACGAACGTGCGTGTCGGCGACACATTTATGCTCCATCTAAATTCGGAAAAGGTTACCGATTTGGCTGGCTGGCAATTTGGTATTGTATTTGACCCTACGGTGCTTGAAGCACTTGAGGTGAGCGAGGGCGATTTCCTAAAAAGAGAAGGCGGAACTACTTTTTTCCGGCAAGGCAGAATTGATAACGCGGCAGGTAAAATTACAGGTTTAAGTTCGGCACTCATTTCTGAAAAGGTTGTCAGTGGCACAGGCACCTTACTTTCGGTTACATTCTCCGCCAAGGCAGCCGGAGAAACACAAGTGACCCTACGGGATTTTGAGTTTGGCTCAATCAATGGTAAGGTTATCCCTGTTGTTCCATACGAAATAGTTATCAATGTCGGGGATCAACCCGCTTGGGATGTGAATCAGGATGGACGGATAAGCATTCTGGATTTGATTCTGGTAGCGCGGCGTTTAGGTGAAACCGCGTCTGCTAACTCCGACGTAGACGTAAATAACGACGGAATCATTAGTATCCTAGATCTTATCATTATAGCACAACACATGGGTGAGTCAACTGCCGCTGCGCCTTCTACAATGGCAATAGACAACGTAGAAGGTCTAAATCCTGCGATGCTACAAACATGGATAGAACGGGCGTACATTGAAAATGACGGTTCCATCACCTTTCAGCAAGGAATTGCGAGCCTTCAGAGGCTTCTGGATCAGCTGGTTCCTAAGAAGACAATACTGCTTGCTAACTACCCAAATCCCTTCAATCCAGAGACATGGATACCATATCAGTTAGCGGAACCTGCAGAAGTTAGCATCTCTATCTATACCGCGGATGGGAAATTAGTTCGCACTCTTGAATTGGGACATCAATCCGTAGGAATTTACGAATCCCATAGCCAGGCAGCACATTGGGATGGAGAAAATGAAGTTGGTGAATCTGTAGCAAGTGGTCTTTATTTTTTCACATTCACAGCAGGGAAATTTGTAACGACCCGGAGGATGTTAATTCGGAAGTAATTGGTAGTTGGCTTTTGGCTGTCAACTATCGGTAACTCGGTATCGCTCGATTTACAATATCAGTGTTTGTCGGACGAGGCAGCGTGGGTTACGGGTTTGGAGTTAACGATTGATGGTGGCGATTCACTATTCATTGATTCGCCAATTCGGCGGGGATTTTTGGCATAGGCGAGGCACACAGACCCCGCCCTATAGCAAAATACGTCGGATTACCAGCGAACTTCGCAGAATTCTTCATAATCAATGAGTTCGTGAATAGTAGGATTTTCACCACACATCGGGCAATCGCTATTTTGGCGGAGTTTTAGTCTGTTGAACTCCATCGATAACGCGTCAAAAAGCAGAAGGTTCCCGATTAACGGTTCGCCGATGTCCAGTAGGACTTTAAGTGCTTCAACGGCTTGGATTGTGCCGATAATGCCCGGTAACACACCTAAGACACCCGCCTCTTGGCAACTCGGTGCCATACCTTGTGGTGGCGGTTCGGAAAAGATACATCGATAACACGGTCCTTTGCCCGGATATAGGACGGTGACCTGTCCTTCAAACTGGGAAATGCTGCCGTGCACAATTGGTTTGCCAAGCATAACAGATGCGTCGTTGAGAAGATAACGGGTCGGAAAGTTGTCACACCCATCTACAATCAGATCATACTGCTCTAATATCCCAAAAACGTTTTCCGAATTGATACGCTCGTTATAGGGAATCACCTTGACATCTGGGTTCATCTCTGCGATAGAGGCTTCCGCAGATTTCGTCTTCGGAACGCCGATGTCGCTGATGCCGTGCAATATTTGACGTTGCAAATTACTGAGATCGACGACATCGTCGTCAACGATACCGAGCGTGCCGACCCCTGCCGCTGCGAGGTACATTCCAATAGGGGAGCCGAGTCCCCCTGCACCGATGAGTAGTACTTTCGACTCAAGCAACCGCGTCTGCCCCATCCCACCGACCTCTTTGAGAATGATATGTCGGCTGTAGCGTTCAATCTGTTCGTTGCTGAAGTTAAACATCTTAGACTCCCAAATTGGAGAGGAGTTCTGAAATCGGTTTATCCGAATTCGCAGAGATTCGCAAAGCGAACCGTTCGCGTGCATCTTCGGAGGTGCGCTCCACCGTGAAATCGTCACCGTCGTACATCTGTTGTAGGACAGGTGTTAGGTCTGCCTCAATGGATGTCGCTGTTTCCGATGTATTCGGTGCGATCTGCCGACTGTTTATCATAAACAGGAGATCTGCACCGTTGAAATGCACTGCGTCTTCTAACTCTGCGGCTGCCTCGAGTTGTTCGCATTTGGAAAGCACCTCTGTGAGTGCCTGGCGAATCTTGTCAGCGTTGTCGCCTTCGACTGCATGCTTCCGGTTATAGAGGAAGCCGTGCTCATAGTAAGCATTGTCAATACTATAGTTAGCTTGCTTCAAAATCAACAGTACACCCGGTCCTGCATCAACGTGCGAGTAGTCGGCGTAGTTCAGATAATCCTCTGAATCAGCTTCCTCCATCCAACGGTTGAAAACCTTGATGAAGTTGGTATAGTTGATTTTGCTATCTTCGGTTGCAAAAACCTTAATGTTAATTTGTTGTAGATCCATTCTGCTAAAAAGTTTCCTATAAACATAACGCCCT
>JAPOOP010000385.1 GCA_026713385.1 Candidatus Poribacteria bacterium
ATCTTGAAAAGCACATCTATTTGCTGTGAATCTAATGTCAAAGTGCGTTTATAAAAGATGAGAGCATTGTCTATGTCGCCGTGAGCCTCGTAACTCTGTCCCAGTAGGTAGACAGCACCAATATCCTCCGGAAACAACAGGATGTGCGTATTTAATGATTTAATAGCCTCTTGATAGTCCGCCGCCTCAAAAGCACTTTGCCCTTGCGCGATAAATCTATTCCCTAATTCTGGGTTTAATGCCAAGGCATGTTTAAAGTAGATAGCAGCAGTATCTACATCTCCGTGCTGGTGATAAAGTTCACCCAGTTTCAAGTAAACATCGTTGAAATCCCCTAAGAGGAGTTCCGTTTGCAGATGACTTGGATCTGCTTCTATAATTTCAAGGGTCTTTTGGTAATGCTCAATAGCTTTCTGAATGTTGCCCGCATCAGCTTCAAGCGTACCCGCATAAAAGTAGGAACGCGGATCGTCAGGCAGGACTAATATTGCTTTGTCAAGGAGTGGCATCGCTTCATCTGCGGTCATCAATCCTGCGAAGTAAGGTTCAAGCGGTTCATAGAAAGTGTCCTTAAGACCCGGCGTACCTGATAATGCTTGTCGGTAATATTGCACCGCTGCCGTGGTATCACCACTGGTATAGAGGTTCTCGCCGAGTGCGAAAAGAGCTTTAGCGTGCGTCGATTCAACCTCAATTACGCGTTGATATATTCTAATTGCACCGTCCGTATTCCCTTTTTCATTGAAGATGACTGCCAATTCATAAAGGGCTTGTGCTGAGTAGTCCTGATATTGCGATCCTTTCGCGTATTCTTTTAATGCTTCATCAAAGAACCCCTCTGTCGCAAGTACCTGCCCAAGTTTGAAGTAGGCGGGTGCGAACTTCTTATTTTTCTGGGTAATACTCTCGAAGGTCTGGCGGGCACGGTCAATTTCACCCTGAGCAAAATAAACCAAACCGATACCGTATTGCGGATATTCCCACTTTCTATTGATCTGCCGCGCTGTTACAAAGGCGTTAAGTGCCACCATGTAGTCCTGCCGTTTCAAGTGGATTTCACCCATCCGATAGTAAGCAGGATAATAATTAGAGTTTAAACGGACACACGCCTCAAATTCAGTAAGTGCTAAATCATCTTCGCCCTGTTCCTGATAGATACCGCCGAGGTTGAAGCGTGCCCATAATAGATCTGGATTAATCTCAACGGCGCGCTGTAAATAAGCAATAGCAGTATCCAATGTTCCGCCGGTTTGTGTTGCTTGAAGGGCATGTGTGTACCCCAAGCCGTAATAGAACGCCGCCTTGATTGTGGGAGAAGCAGGTTGCTGTGCTTGGCGGTTATTTTCTCTTGCAGTATAAAGCGTGAGGAGCGCGGCAAGTCGTCCCTGTTTCTGCCACTTGAGGATGAGTTCACGATGTTTTTCCGCGGGTTTCTTCTTTTCTTGCAACACTTTTGTGAAGTCTTTTCTCATGTTCGATTCCCACTTTTCTGCTGCGGAAGAAACCTGTAAGAAAGGCGTATTGAATCCGATGCCTACGATTAGCATTATAAATATGGGATTTAGCACTATTTTTTTCATTTTTCTAATTTTCCTTGCGGTTCTTTCAACTTTTCCTAATAGAAGCGATCAAATCAACTCACATACTTAAAAGATCAATTTTTGCGCGCGTTGGCATTGAAGGTGTTGCACCAACGACAGTCACTGCCGCTGCCCCAGCCGCATTTGCAAACCCGACTGCTGGACGTAGGATCTCGCCACTTGCCAGCGCGGTCGCGAGTGCGCCACAAAACGCATCACCTGCCCCTGTCGTATCCACGGCATCAACAGTCAATGCCGAAACATATTCAGATTCGGTTGCTGTCAACATCAATGCCCCTTGCTCTCCAAGCGTTAAAACAACAGCGGTGCTTTCGGCATCCACCATGCGAGTGCGTAACACCTCTGCTGCGCGGCGTGCATCTTCATAATTATCAACTTTTACGTCCGACAACAACTCGGTTTCGGATTGGTTCGGGGTGAGAATATCAACAAACGCTAACAGGCTATCCGGCAGTGGTTGCGCAGGTGCAGGATTTAATATCACAGTCGTCCCATGTGCCTTAGCAATCGCTGCAGCGTGCTCGGATACTGCTATTGGTGTCTCTAATTGTAAAAGTAGCACATCAGCGTTTGCGATGTCGTCGGTAGCAGTGTCTATATCTGTTGTTGTGAGTGCCATATTTGCGCGCGGCACGACGATGATGCTATTGTCGCCATCCGGTTCAATGACGATAGTTGCCACACCCGTCCCAACATCCGTACGTTTTGTGACAAACCTGTTATTAATGTGTTCGTTTTCCGTTGCTGCGAGTAGCATATCCCCGAAAAGATCGGCACCGACACTTCCGATAAGTGTGACCTCGGCACCTAACCGTGCAGCGGCAGTCGCCTGATTAAATCCTTTTCCGCCTGTGAAAATATCAAAAGCATTGCCGATGAGCGTTTCGCCTTTGCCGGGTCGCCGCGTTGCGCGGCATACCAGATCGACGTTCAGGCTGCCAACAACGGTAACTTTTGGTGTTGCTTGGTTCATCACGACTTGTTCCTATCTTCTAACGATTTTTAACAATTATAGTTGACATACATTGCCACTGTCAAGGTTTTTACAGCAGTTCTGGTTCCCTTCTCTCCTGAATTTTACAGAGCAAGTTTTGGCTTGCCAGCTACATCTGAAAGTGCTATTATGCACACAAACAGAAGTATTACAGACATCCTATGAACCTGAATGCTGAATAATCTCATGAATTCTAAATTGAAATATGTTATCGGCTTTCTAATATTTTTCGGCATCAGCCTTGTGCTTAAGTGGCGAGCAGAACAGGTGGGCGATGCGGAGATCCTTGTGTGGTACAGCATAATTCCGCCGTTACTTGCTGTTACGTTAGCGATTCTGACAACGCGATTGCTTCCAAGTCTCAGCATAGCGGTAGGTGTGGGGATTGTGCTCTCGTGGTATCAACAAGGTGCCATCCCAATCGGTTTTTTGACGGAAGTTGTCTGGTTTGTACGTGCTGTGAGCATTGGAAATGAGGGTGTGGACCTGTTCAATTTCTGGGTCGTCCTATTTGTTTGCCTCATCATGGCGACGATCTCCGTTGTGGTAGCGTCCGGTGGTATCGGTGGTGTTGTTGTATGGCTTTCTCAGTTTGCAAAGGGACCCCGTTCAGCCCAATTTATCACGGGGTTGATGGGGATCGTCATCTTCATCGGGGATTACTCCAATGCCATGCTTGTCGGTCCCACGATGCGTCCACTCACGGATCATCATCGCGTCAGCCGCGAGAAATTGGCGTTTCTTGTGGACTCCACGAGTGCCCCTATTGCCGGTCTCGCGTTTGTCAGCACATGGATCGGTTATGAAGTGGGTCTTTTTGAAGATATCGCCAAAACAATAGGGCTCGAACGCGATGGGTATTCCATGTTTTTTGACGCGCTCAGTTTCCGGTTCTATTGTATCCTGACGATTATCTTTGTTATCGTCAATGCGATCAGCGGCAGAGATTACGGGGCGATGCACAAAGCGGAAAGGCGTGCTCGGGCAACCGGCAACGTCGCCGCTCCGGATGCTAAAGCACTTGGACACACTTCATCTTTCACGAGTCTGCCAAATGCTGTCACACAACCATTTTCAGCAGTTTTACCACTCCTAACGCTTTTCGGATTGCTGTTGGCGGGTTTCTGGATCGATGGTGAGGGTACAGGGTTTATTCTCTCCCTAACTGCGTGGCGAGACGCTCTTTCAAAGGCAGACAATGTCAAGATTCTTGCCTGTGCGGCAGGGAGTGCATTTATTGTCTCAATTGTTTGTGCCCGCTGGCTCTCAGAACTACGATTCTCGGACATTGCTCCGGTTGTTTGGAGCGGTGTGAAAGGGAGCCTAACGCCGTTGAGTATTTTACTATTGGCGTGGGGGTTAAAAGCGAGTTGCGACAGACTGATGACAGGTCAATTCCTTGCAACGATGCTCAGCGATATTGTGTCGCCACTGTGGTTTCCAGTCCTTGTCTTCATAACCGCCTCCGTTACCTCTTTTGCAACCGGGACAAGTTGGGGCACAATGGCGATCCTGATTCCCACTGCGATCCCAGTGGCGTTTTCGCTTGATAATGGAAGTTACGGGTTAACGACAATCATTTGCCTCGGTGCAGTGTTAGACGGTGCTATCTTCGGAGACCATTGCTCGCCACTTTCAGATACAACGATCCTCAGCTCCATCGCGAGTAGTTGCGATCCGCTTCACCATGTGAGGACACAACTACCATATAGCCTCACTGTGGCAGTCATCGCTTTAGCTTGCGGCTATCTTCCTGCCGCGCTCGGTTTCTCTTCAACGATCGGAATTGTCGGTGGCACGGGTTTAATTATCTTGCTATTTTTTGGCGTAGCTCGCAAGCCAAAACTTGCTACATAATGTATAGCATTGCAGGCTTCCGTTTTTAATTTTACCTTGCGGTTCGGTGAGGTGGGTTGGGAGCGTGAACGTGCTTCTTCGTAGAGTCGCTCTCCATTACATTACGAGCTACGCGCCTGAGTTTTTCAGGAAAGGGGAAATCACATGAAGGTTGAGCTTGAAGGAAAGGTAGCAGTTGTTACGGGGGGTGCGAATGGCATCGGTCGCTCTACCGTAGACGCGCTGGTTAACAATGGTGCACAAGTCGCAATCGTTGATATAGACACGCAAGCAGGCATGAAAACCGTTGAAGAGGTGAAAGAAATCGGCGGGACCTGTCTGTTTGTAGAAGGCAACGTCTCAGACGCGGCACAAATGGAGGATGTTGCCGCTCGGATTGCGGCGCACTTCGGCAAAATAGAGATTTTGATAAACAATGCCGGAATTAACACACGAAGTGATAGAGTACCGATTCATCAGTACACCTTAGAGGACTGGCAGCGGATCTTGGAGATAGACCTCACGGGTGTTTTTGCAACAAGCCGTGCTGTTATCCCGCATATCTTGAATGCTCACAGCAAGTCTGGTTCCGAAGACGCGACTGGACGTATTGTCAACATCAGTTCTATTGCCGGGTTGGTGCCACTGCGTTTACAGAGTGCTTACGTCGCGGCGAAAGCAGGTGTTGCCAATTTGACGCGTTCAATGGCGTTGGAACTCGGGCCGGAAGGGATTCTGGTAAATGCTATTGCCCCTGGTTCCACCTTGACGCGTGGGACGAAGGCACTCTTTTATGGAGATGACGGCGCGTACACAGAAAACGCCGCGAGCCTGCTATCGCATATTCCGCTTGGAAGACCGGGGCAAACGACTGAAATCGCAGCAGCGGTGCTCTTCCTCGTTTCGCCAGATGCGAGCTATATTAATGGGACTGTCCTCCCGGTGGACGGTGGTTGGATCGCGGGTTATACGCGAGATTGGTAAATTAGCAACGATGTCACGGCACACGGTGTGTGCCTACTACTTTAATAGAGGAGAAAAAAATGGCAAAAATTACGATGTTCAAAGGATATCAAGGAGAACCCCCTATTCCGAAACCTGCCCATCAGGTGCAAGCGAATGTTGTCACGGTTCAAGACGGTGTCCCTGTAAAGTATTCGGGCTGTGATGGTATCGGTGTACGTGTTGTGCATCCTGCCAACCCGAACGCGCCGGCACAAAACTTGGGGTTAGTCGTGTTTTTTGTGCCACCACATGTTGTTCTTGAACCGGGGAGCCACCATACCGAAGAATGCTACGTGATTCTAAAAGGGAAAGGCGTGATGACACTCGCTGATGAAAAGGTGCCCGTTGAGGCAGGAACATTCATTCATCTCCCACCGTGGTGTGAGCATGGTATCGAAAATACAGGTGATGAGTCTATGGAGGTATTGATTTGTACATCTCCACCGAACCCGTAAATTGACCGATAAATTGAGATTCTAA
>JAPOOP010000570.1 GCA_026713385.1 Candidatus Poribacteria bacterium
ATCGTTGTATTGACTTCCGCCTGTAAGCAAAGCGAACCAGTGGCTGAACCCGTGTTGTGGTGTCAAACTATCGCCAAGGTGCCATTTGCCGCTCAGTCCGACAGTGTAGTTATTGTCGGCTAAGACATCGGTATAACAGGTCAATCCGTCGAGGTATTGAGCGGGGTTTGGCGGCATATTTCCGTCGCGGATCCAGTCGTGCACGCCGTGCGCTGAAGGGATGCGACCGGTCATAAGACTTGCGCGTGCCGGTGAACAAACGGGACTTGTACAGAAGAAATTAGGAAAGCGGGTCCCTTCAGAGGCTAACTGGTCAAGATAAGGTGTCCGGACTTCATCGTTGCCGCAACAACCCGCCGCCCACGGTCCTTGGTCGTCTGTTAAAATAAAGATGACATTCGGCTTATTTTCCATCTAAAATCCTCCATCCGATAGGTAGAGCGAGTGTAACAGGTTACATATCTTCCTTCACTCAGTTCACTGGTCGTCCGACGCATCCTCAATCCGTTCCTCTCTGGATTGGTTAGAACGTCCTTTTTCAAAGTCAAACAACTGTAGCTGAGAAGTATCTACAGGGCGAGCAGTAGATACTACATCGGGTTGCAATTGATTGAGGCGTAAGAGTTCCGCTGTTGTAAACAGTTTATCACGTAATACAGATTTACTTGCTTTGTCCACTTGAGCGATTACCGTATTTCCGTCCTGTGCTTCAACAGCGAGAATTAACTCAGTATTCAACCCCTTGTGATCAAGCAACTCCGGACTGTGGCTCGTAATAACAATCTGTGTTTCGTCGGCAGCATCCCGAAATCCATCAAGTAACACACCGATGGCTGCTGGATGAAGCGTGATCTCTGGCTCTTCAACCCCGACAAGCATCATGCGCTGTTGCGCGTCGTGATTTTCCTGAAACAGTGCCACCAGAATTCCGAACGCCCGAAGCGTACCATCAGACATATTATTTGCGAGGAATCTCCACGGATATTTCGCGCCTGCCATATCCTGTCTGAATTCGAGCGTCTCTCTGTGCCCAAGCTCCTTCACCCTTACACCATGTATACCGGGAACAATTTTCGCCAGATACTTCTCAACCCGTCTCTTGGCAGCGGGTGAAAATCGGGCAAGAACACTGGTCAGGTTGCTCCCATCCGGCATAAGTATGCCGCCAGCCTCGGGTACTTGGAGATTCCGGATTTTATCTGGATTGAGTTTATAAAACCCCATGCGAGAAAACGCTTCGTAGACAGGTCGAAATTCTGGCAGTCCCGACGCGTTTACCAAGTAGAGCCGATCGCGTGCAGCAGCAGGTGCTACGTCTACACTTGTATTCGTCACCGTGCCATCCTTAACACGAAAGTACACCTCTGGTGTGAAAATCTCTGCGTTCTGAATCATGCATACTTCATCTTGTACCTCATATCCCCCACGCGGACAAGCACCGACACGGAAAGCATAGTGTCCGGTAGCACCCTCAGATAAAATGAAATCAAGACGGATACTGAAATGGTTTGGATGCCCACCAGAGCGACGTCGGACATCATTGATACCCCCACGGTTCCGCAAGGCGTGATCCAGCGATGAATTCAATGCATCGGCAACGAATCGCAGCGAATCAAGAAAATTGCTCTTACCTGCGCCGTTGGCACCTACAAGGAACGTCAAGGGTTGCAGCCGCACATCACACGCGGCGATACTCTTATAGTGTCTTAGAACGACTCTTGTAATAAACGTTGAACCTTTCATGTCAAAAACCTTACCTCGGCACCTCTGCTGGAGTAAGGATACCATGCAGGGTTACGCTACCGGGAATCCGTCACCGAC
>JAPOOP010000617.1 GCA_026713385.1 Candidatus Poribacteria bacterium
AATGAATGCCTGTAGACCGATGAGTGTCGTAATTCCGGTGGCGAGCAAAGAAGCGAATAGGTCACTCGCATTGCGAGCAATGTGAAGTCCTCGCCATATAAATAACATGAAAATGCACGTCACCGTTACTGCACCGATAAACCCGAATTCCTCACCTAATACTGCGAAGATAAAATCTGTGTGTGGATAGGGAAGACGTGATATTTTCTGAAGGCTACTATCGATACCTAACCCGAGGAGTCCACCACTTTCGAGTGCGTCCAGTGAACGTGTTAACTGATAATTCGTCGCATCTGGGGATTTCAACATTGCCATATAATCCATGACCCGTTTTAGTTTATATGAATCCCGAATTATGAGCAAACTGAAAAGTCCACCGCCGACCCCACCAAGTGTTAGCACATGCCAGATGCGCATACCGCCGATAAATAGCACTGTGCAGACGGTTACAACCAGTAAGAACGCCGAACCGAAATCCGGTTGGATGTACACGAGACCGAAAGCAGCACCTACAATTAAGATGTTCGGAAGGACACCGTTGAAAAAACTCTTAACGCGCTCTGGATTGCGGCTTATGAAATTTGCGACGTGTATAACCAACGCTATTTTCGCAAATTCAACAGGTTGAAAATTGATAGGCAATCCTATATTGATCCAGCGTTTAAATCTACCGCCTTCTGCCCCTTGAACGCTTGCCCCTAAACCCGGGACGAAAACCAATAATAACCCGATAAAGGAAAGTATCAAAAAAAGATTTGAGAACCTCGCATAAAATCGGTAGGGTAGATAGGAACTCAGGAACATACCAACGAAGCCGATGCCACAAGCAATGATATGTATCTGTAGATAACGGTAACTATAGCCATCATAGTGTCTTGAAGAGAGAAGATGGCTTGCGCTGTATACCATCAGAATACCTATTGCAATCAGGCAGAGCGTGAGAGCGATCAACCCTCTATCCATTCGTCCGTATCTTTGCGGAGGGGAAGGTTCTACTGCCTGTTTCTGCTGCTTTTCTACAACGGAATAGACGCGCGTGTTTGCCCATTTGAACCCAGATTTTGTTTTGGACTTACGATTCTTATTGTTACGGGCAGAGTTTTGGTAATTGCGTACCATTTTTTATGTTCCTTGCGGTTAACTGACGATAAATTGGATTCTGATGTTCTTTCCGTAAGAGTCAGCCCAGGAGCCTATAGTTAGAAAAACGTTTCAGGCTTGGTGTTTTGGATCTCGATCTCGGCTGATCCCCTTAGAGTGGAGCGCGTTAACTGCTTCTTTAAAATCAGTGCCTCTTGCTTTATAATCCGGATACATGTCAAAGCTTGCATTTGCTGGGGACAATAGGACGACATCGCCCGGTGACGCGTGTTTATATGCTACCTGTACAGCTTCTGCCATTGTTTCCGCTTTCATTATTTTTGTGGTATTGGCGAGGGTCTTTTCGATCTGTTCGGTGTACTCGCCGAGCATTACTGCGCCTTTAACCTTAGTTTGAACGATTTCACGCAAAGGTGTGTAATCATTCCCCTTATCGTATCCTCCCATTATTAGTAAAACTTGAGCGTCTACTAACGATTCGAGAGCTGCTTTGACCGCCGCCACGTTTGTCGCTTTTGAATCGTTTATGAATCGGACCTTTTCTAAGGTCCGCACCAACTCAAAAGCATGGGATAAAGCCGGATGCGATCGATCAAAGCATTGAAGTGCCGCTCGAATTTCTGCCCCTGTTACACCAAAAATCCGTCCTACAGCGATAGAAGCGAGGACGTTCTGGATGTTGTGTGCTCCTGGAAGTGGGATGTCCACGATGTCACATATTTTCTCGCGTATCCGATTTTGCTGCGCGAAAAGTTCCAAACCTTCTTTAAATGTTCCTGAGAACGACAAATTTTCGGGGGCACCTTTATCTGTAAAATAGACCACTTCCGCCGATGTTGATGCTGCGAAATCCTTGACAGATGCATCTGAATCATTGAGAACTATCCAGTCTTCAGTTGTCTGGTTGTCGGAAATTTTCTGTTTTGCCTCACGATAGGCGGACATTGTTTTGTGCCTGTCCAAGTGGTC
>JAPOOP010000145.1 GCA_026713385.1 Candidatus Poribacteria bacterium
AACGTGCGCAGTCTACTGGTTCAATCCGCCTGTGTGGTTTGCGGCGTATCGGGTGCGGATAGAAGTAGAGCAAGCCTGTGACGACCATGTACTAAACGCTGGGTATCGATCAACCGACTACGCGCAACATCTGCTTGATATTACACGCAACGTGAAAATTGCAAAGGCGACTTCGAGAGCGGCTGTGGCGATAGCACGTTCCTCGAAGATTGAAGGACGACTCCGAACCGTTCTCGCCGAAAATCTGAATCGGCATCCTCTGACGAAAGTTGCCGCGGGAATCGGACTGCTCGTCTTCATCTGTTTTGCCGTCCCGGTGGGCACGAGGCGTTTGGCACAAGCGGTTAACCCAGAGGAAACACTCAACCAGCAAATTCAGGAGGTATCCATGTCTCAATCAATACCGAACGAGAATCGTTCTGATGAAACTACAAAGCCATCGCAGGCTGACAAAAACATTGAAATCTGCAAGCAACATCTGGTCGAAATTGGCAAGGCAGTTGAAGATTATAAGAAAGAACACGATGATTTCCCTGAGTGGCTCTCAGAGCTTCACCCAAAATACTTACCAGACACAAATCTATTGCTTTGTCCCGCAGATGAAGGGAGTGGCAAGCCAATTTTTCTCACAATGCAGACCCAAAAATGCCCGTGAGTTATGGCTACCAGTTCCACCCTGAATACCGAGAGGAGAAAGCTCAACAACGCGAAGTGTATGGTGATGCTATACCGCTTGTCCGTTGTCGGCATCATGAAAATCAACCCTTTGACTGCCTAAATTTGAGTTTTTCCTTTAAGGTATATCCTTCATCTCATGTTTGGGAATTCACGCCAGAAGATATGTATGGTAGCCCCGAAGCGGCTATCGCTGCTTTTGAAGAGGCACTTGAGCGACACCCGGATGACCCTCGTTTCTTTGAAATCTATCCGCAACTTATCAAACACTACACCGAAGTGAGAAATGAACAATCTGCAAATGCCCTCATTGCGCGTCTCAAGTCACACATGACAACAGACCTTGATTCTTATCGAGTGCTGTTTGATGTGCTTGTGGGGACCGAGCGATATGAGGATCTGCTTGAGATTTTTAAGAAGGCTGAGCAGCAGCATCCAGACGCGGAACCTATCCTCTGGAGACTTGCCTACATTCATAGGAAGTTAGGAAATGTTGAACTCGCCGACGTGTATGACCGCAAGGCTGATCCCAAGTATGAATTGTGGGGAAAACCTGTGACCGACTTTTCAGCAACCGACCTTGATGGGAATCCGATTTCGCTTCAGGACTATCGTGGGAAAGTTGTCTTGCTCGACTTTTGGGGAGTGTGGTGTGGTTTCTGCATTGACGAAATGCCGAATCTCAAAAAAGTCTACGCGACCTATAAGGATCAGGGGTTTGACATCATCGGTGTCAGTCTTGATGATGAGGAAACGGAACTGCGAGACTACCTTAAAGAGAAGGACATCCAGTGGCGGCAGATTTTCAGTGGTGAAAGGTGGGCAGACGATCCACTCGCACAGCAGTATGAAATTACGGGTGTCCCAGCACCGTGGCTTATTGCCAGAGATGGCACATTAATTTCGCATAAAGCGAGAGGTGAAGATTTAGAACCGCTTGTAATCGAAGCACTTAAGGACAAATCCACAAACCAATAGGATGTTTACTTTGGTATCCCAAGTTGCTGCCTAAGGAGAGGGCGCGGCTCTAAACGCGCCCACATCATCTGAAGCCCGGCTTTCAGCGAAAATACCTGTTGAGAAAGATTAAGCGATTGACCTTGAGAATATTGATAGTGACTGTTGCTTTTAGCAGTTTTTCGGGTTACAATAGAAGCATTCTTTCGCTGAAAATTTTTCAGTCGAACAAGGAGGTTCTCATGACACTGAAACGGATACAGGTTTATGTGATGTTAAGTATCACAGTGTTGGTCAGCGATAACCTTTTGATCAACAATGCACAAGCCAGAGTTCAGGCACTCTCTTTTATCTCCGAACACGAAGGGGTTGCTGATCTCTATCTCATTGATAGCACAGGTCAGAATCTACGAAAACTTGACACCAATCAAGCAAAAAAAGGGGGGCAACACGCTTGGTCACCTGATGGACGCTTTTTTGCCTATGTATCCAGAGAAATAGGGAAAACCGCTATCCACCTAATCGACCTCAGGAGCAAGGAATTCCGTCGATTGATAGATCACCCAAGCCTGAACTACTCTCCTGCTTGGTCGCCTAACGGGAAGTGGGTTGGCTTCGTCTCTGATCGAACCGGGGATCGGCAAATTTATAGAATTAATGTAAATGGCTCAAATCTGAAGCAGTTGACAAAAAAAGGAGATAATGGGAATCCCACGTGGTCGCCAGACAGCCAATGGATCGCCTTCAACTCCTATCGAGGACCGGAGCATAATGCGGGCAATTTTTTGCTCTATGTGATGACTGCCGATGGTGGAAGGTTGAGAAAACTGGCAGAGAATGCATTATCAGGATGCACATGGTCTCCCAATGGCAAACAGGTTGCCTATGCTACTACGAGTTTTGGAAATAAAAAGAATATCCTTGTCATTGATATAGATGGGAATAACCTTCGCCAGCTGACGCGATTGGGCGAAGGCAGATGGGCAAGCTCTCCCGCATGGTCACCTGATGGACAATGGATCGCCTATGCTTTCAAAAGGATAGTCCGGGTACCGGGACCTGGTGAAAGACTCCGCGTTGATGAAGTCTTTGGAGACAGTGCCATTCATCTCGTAAAGGCTACAGGTGGACTCAGAGAACCCATTGAAGTAGCAAATGAGTTGTCCCTGGATTTGTACCCAGCGTGGGTGCCGGAAGCATTCTTGCCCGTTTCACCGAGCACAGAAAGGCAAACAACGCTGTGGGGCAGACTCAAGCAGCATTGACGATATAGCAGATGGTGGCAGATTTAGAGCGGTTAGTGGCAGAGGCAGTGGTGAATAAAAAATCCGCGGAATCTGTAAAGTTCGCGATAATCCGAGATTCAGACGATTGATAACCGATAACCGATCAAAAAAGTGGATTTAGCATGCCGAGTTATGCTATCATAAAAAGCACAAACACTCTAACTGAGGTGATAAATTGAAACTCGGTGTATCCACTTATTCTTATTGGCATTTCAAACCTGAACGGGTGCCGATTGAACACGTCATCGAAGAAGCCGCACGGCTCGAACTCGACGGCGTTGAAATCCTACATCAACAGATGGCATCGGAAGCGAATCCGTATCTCCAGAAACTGAAAAGGCTCGCTTTCATTCACGGACTCGATTTATATGCACTCTCCATCCATCAAGGCTTCGTTTCGCCAGACGAGGCAACACGGCAAAAAAATATCAATCACACCATCCACTGTATCCGATTAGCACACGAACTCGGTATCCCCTCAATTCGCCTCAACTCAGGACGATGGGGCACTGTTCCCTCTTTCGATGAATTAATGAAAACCGAAGGGCAGGAACCAGCACTCCCAGGACACACAGAAGACGAGGCGTTTGAATGGGTGATTGCCGCCGTTGAAGAGTGTCTTCCAGATGCTGAGAAATACGGGGTCGTCCTCGGACTCGAAAACCATTGGGGCCTGACATGCATGCCTGAAGGTGTCAATCGTATCGTCTCCGCAATCGATTCAGAATGGTTGAAGGTGACAATGGATTGCGGGAATTTCCTTTCAGATCCATACCAAAAACTGGAACAGATTGCCAATGACGCGGTGCTTGTCCATGCGAAGACTTATTACGGTGGTGGTGAATGGTATACGTTAGATTTGGATTATGCTAAAATAGGCAACATTCTAAAAGATGCCGGATTTCAAGGGTACATATCCATCGAATTTGAAGGGAAAGCCGATGCACACGTCGGTGTCCCACAGAGTGTAGCAATGCTCCGCGATGCGATCCCTCAATAATAGGGTAAGGATAATCTTTTCGAACATCGGATACCGATAGAAACGGGACGAATAGACGCGGTTTCTGCGTAGTATTGGAAACCTGCAAGTGGCACCTTGCACCACGACTTATTTGGAGAAACTTCTAATGATTAAAAAGATCGTAGTATCAATTTTGGTTTTCGCGCTGCTCGGAATAGTAGGAGGGCTCAGGACAATGGCAGACACTGGCGAAATGGCGGGAGCAACGAACGCTTCAGAGACTTGGCGCGCCTTACAACGCCTGCAGACAACTGCCACCGTTTTACATACCGTCGCGCATCCTGACGACGAAAATGGTGCATTGTTGACGTGGCTCAGTCGCGCACGCGGTGTCAGAACTGGATTATATTCCACGACGCGTGGTGAGGGCGGTGCAAACCTTATCGGACCCGAATTATTTGACGCGCTGGGTATCGTACGGACCGAGGAGCATCTCGCGGCTGTGCGCTACTATGGTATTGACCTCTTTTTTAGCAGTGCTGTCGATTTCGGGTATTCCAAGCGGCTGGACGAGACTTTGGAAAAATGGGACTATCAGATGCTTTTGGAGGATATGGTCCGCCTCATCCGTCTCTACCGTCCAGATGTTGTCATTTCTCGGTTTCAAGGCAACCGCCAAGATGGTCACGGACACCATCAGGCGTCTGGCGTCGTGACTTTAGAGGCATTCCGTGCTGCAGGAGATGCGACTCAATTTCCAGAGCATCTCGCAGCGGGACTACAACCGTGGCAGCCGAAGAAACTCTATATTTCGCGTTCCAGATGGCGACGCAGTAGCACTGAAACTGCCGATACACCCGTGCTAAAAATTGATACGGGTGAATACAATGCTTTATTGGGACTCTCTTACGCTCAAATGGCACGTCAGGGGCTTAGTTTCCAACGGTCACAAGGTGTCGGTCAGACTCGCGCCGCCAAAGGGGCTGCCGTTACGGAATTGCGATTAGTGGATACAACTCTGACCGCTGAGAAAGGAAAACCCGAAGAGAGTCTCTTTGATGGGATTGACACGACCATTACGGATATGGCGAAGTTAGCGAATACATCTGCATTGGACGCGGAATTCACACAACTTCAGGAAAGCATCAATGCCGCAATCCGTGATTATGATGCCCGCCACCCTTGGACAGTTGTTCCGCATCTGGCAAGTGGGTTAAAAATGGCTCGCGGCTTAATCGAAAGTGTCCAGCGTATAGATCTTGATGACAACACTCGGTCGCATCTTCTTTTCCTACTTCGGAATAAAGAACAGGAATTTATGACCGCCGCGAACGCTGCTCTCGGTTTATCTTTAGAAGTGCTGGTTCAACCCACAACGGAAACCCGTTCATCCGAAACCTTTAACGTCGCAATTCCGGGACAAAAGTTTTCAATTGGGATGCGAATGGTGAATCCCACTCCGATCGCAGCTGAACTCGTCGACGTCTCGCTCCACACCCCGGAAGGCTGGGTTGCGAATCGTTCCCAGAAAGACTCGAATAGCGAAGGAATAATCCCTATACAGACAAACGAACCCATCTCTATCGTGTTTGAGGTACAGGTGGCACAGAACGCTGATTACACGCAGCCGTATTGGACCCGCGCGTCTGAATATCACGATGCTGTCTATACACTGAAGCGTCCAGAATTTCGCTTTCTACCTTTTGCATCGCCTGAGGTCAATGGTGTTGTGACCTATCGTGTAGATGAGGTGGACTTTACGCTGACGCAGCCAGCACAGACAGTTTCGATTAATAGACCTTGGGGGGAAAGACGACGTTTGCTAATGGTCGCCCCTGCTATCAGTCTATCTGTTTCACCGCGTATCGGCGTTATTCCGATCTCTGAACCCGATGTAGCGAGTGGGAAAACGACTTTTACCGCAACAGTGGAGATGCTAAATAACGTAAAGGGTGAGGCAGAGGGGACACTGTCACTCAAATTACCAGATGGATGGCAGTCATCGCCTGAGGATGCGCCTTTCGCTTTTACACACGAAGGTGCAAGCAAAACGTTTGCTTTTCAGGTATCTGCCAAGAATGTTGAAGCCGGCACAGACTACACAATTCAGGCAGTCGCGACATGCAATGGTGAAGAATATACCACCGGCTATCAGGCGATTGATCATCCTGATCTTGAACCGCGACACCTGTATCGCCCTGCTGTTATGACGCTTCGCAGCATACCGCTCAAAGTCCCATCGAATTTGAGCGTTGGGTATATCATGGGAGTCGGGGACAGGGTCCCCGAGGCTCTGCAACAGATCGGCATCGACGTGGAGATGCTTGATAGGGAGGAACTCCGCACCGGTGATCTGAATCGGTTTGGGACGATTCTCGTTGGTATCCGAGCGTATGCCGTTCGACGGGATCTCGTTGCCTATAACAGCAGACTCCTCGATTATGTGCATAAAGGAGGCAACCTCATCATTCAATATCAGACCCCGGAATTTGATGCCGCTCCGTTCGGTCCCTATCCTTATACAATGGGTAGACGACCGGAGGAAGTCTCCGAAGAGGATTCACAAGTGATCATTTTGATGCCAAACAACCCGATCTTCCAGCACCCGAACCAAATTACAGCGGCTGATTTCGATGGGTGGGTCGAGGAGCGCGGTTCTAAATTCCTTGCCGAATGGGACGCAAACTATCAGGCACTCCTCACATGCAATGACCGTGAGCAGGAACCGCAACACGGCGGATTCCTCACTGCGAAATACGGGCAAGGGATTTATACTTATGCCGCTTACGCCTTTTATAGGCAACTCCCAGCGGGTGTGGCGGGTGCGTATCGCCTTTTCATCAACATGCTAACGCTTGGTAAATAAACTATCGTGCTAAGCATCTTCCCACGGTGCGACATCGCCAACAGGCTGTGGTGCTGGGAAACGGCTCACGACATCGATAGGTCTGCCAGCATCAGACGATTCGATTACCCGCTCACAGACCTCTAACGCGTGCCGTGCCTGTGCGCCGTTACAGCGCGGGTTTCGGTCAGATCTGATCGCGTCCGCGAAGTCCGCTACGCCTTTGCCCCAATCTAATCCGGTAAAGGCTTTCGGAGGAGAAGCTTCGTCTTGCCACCGGTCCTGCGGCGTAAACTTTTGGATACCACGTCCATCGTCGTGTGCCTGAAGGGAGAACCCACCTGCTGTACCATGGATTTCGTAGGGCGGAATTCCAGAAGCGACAGTAAAACTGTGGTAGATGAGTCCATGTGCCCCGTTCTGGAACTCAAGCACAGCAAATCCGTGATCCTTCTCATGTACCTCAAATTCGGTGCCTTTCCGTGGTCCCTGGTGCAGCATCCGTTTTGGGACAGCAACTCGTGCGAAACCATGTACCGTTTTGACTGGAGCGATCATCGTCGTCATCGCAGTGAGCGGGTAAGGTGCGACATCTCGGAAGGGACCGGCATGCATGATGAAAGCGTCTGCGTTCGGGTGCCAGTGTTCTAAGGGACCACCGAAGTTGCCAATCGCGGAAATCACATCACCGATTTCACCCTCACGAATCCGTTGCCAGACGTTCTGCTGGACGTAGCCGAGAATTGCCGATGGCGCGCACGCCAGTTTTAACCCCACTGCTTCTGCCGTTTCTACCAGTTCATTTGCCTCATCGGTTCGGATAGAAATCGGTTTTTCAGAGTAGACGTGTTTTCCTGCTTTCAATGCGGCTAATGAAACTGGGTAGTGAGAGATGTGAATCGTCAAATTCACGATCGCTTCTACGTTTGGATCGTTCAGGACTTCGTCAAGTGATTTGTAGACGTGTCCCCCGTTTCGTTCTGCCAGTACTGAAGCGCGTTCTTCATCTTGGTCATAGTAGCCAACCAATTCAATAAGATGCGGATACGCTTGGCACCGCGGTTGGTAGCCTCCCGCCGCTATCATACCACACCCAACAATCACCGTGCGGAGTGGAGTCGTATTAGCCATTCAATATTCTCCTTTTTGCGTGTCAATTGTGTCACGATGTCCGAGATATAAAGTGTAGCAGATTCAGGCATTCCTTGCAAGTCTATACTGTGAGTGAATCAGGGTCATTCAATTGTAGGTTTTTGGTGTGATATTTTTCACAGGTGTTAATACTTTTAGAAAAGCAGAAGTCGCATGACTTTTCACGCGACTTCTGCTATACTTCACCCTAAAAATTACCACACTTTCGAGGTGAAGCA
>JAPOOP010000606.1 GCA_026713385.1 Candidatus Poribacteria bacterium
ACTTCTGAATCTAAGGGAGATTTTTATGGAAACTGTGGTGAGAAAAGTTTGTGACCCAGTTACAAAGCAGGTATATGAGATACAACTGCCAGCATACGATGAGATAAAAAGAGCTGTTCCTCAGATTGATTTTCCACCTGAGGGTTTTAGGTATAGAGAAGTAGCAGAAATATTAGCAAAAAAGTTTCAACTCTCTGATGAACAGACAAATGCCAAGTATAAGTCGCAAGTAGAAACGAACTCTACGGAGACTGTTTGGACCGAGGCTTTGGTTTTCCCTGCTCTTCGAGAACTTTCTAAAGAGGGAAAATTAGAACAGCCAGGAGGAAGAGGTAAACCTTACGTGCTCGCTAAGAATATACATTTAACATCTCTTAAACCCGATTTAAATTCTGATCTCGGTCCTGTTCCAGAAGAATTGATTAAAGAAAATTACCAGCAAATCAGAAAAGAATTAGCGGTAGAATTACTACAGAAGATTAGCGAGAACACTCCTACTTTTTTTGAGAAATTGGTTATTGATTTGCTCGTTGCGATGGGATATGGCGGTTCGCGCGAAGATGCCCAAGCTGTAGGACGCAGTGGTGATGGCGGAATTGACGGTATCATTAAAGCAGATCCACTTGGTCTTAAAGTGGTTTATGTTCAAGCGAAAAGATGGAAAGGAAAAGTGGGAGCACCGCCAATTCGAGATTTTGTGGGAGCATTAGACGGGGAAGGGGTACAAGAGGGCATCTTCATTACCACCTCAGATTTTAACCCAGCGGCTAAAGAGTTTGCGGAAAGAAGTTCTAAAAGGATTATCCTTATCAATGGCAGCGAACTCGCTCGGTATATGATCAACCACAACGTTGGTGTTTCCATCGTGGACACTTACAAAATCAAGCGTGTAGATTCCGATTATTTTGCTGAAAGCACTGAAAATCCCTAAGCACATTAGCAACAAGAGAGACGAAAATGAGAACGTTCGGTACCCAAGGACCCGTAAATCCTGAAATAAACTACGTTGTGAGCCGCTCCGAGGAACTTTCGGATTTTGTTGACAGAGTGAAAAAAGGCAAATACATCGTCCTCTTCGCGCCTCGCCAGACCGGCAAAACGACCCTCTTTCGCGCTGCTATAGATACCCTCATAACTGAAGCGTATTTTCCAATTCAGCTGAATTTTGAAGTGTATGTTGATTTAACCCCCGCTGCTTTTTACAGTTATCTTCATATAGATGTTTGCAGAGCAATTGCGTCCGTTTTCCAAAGACGAGGCAGTATCCCTTCTGAAGATTTGAAACGATTTTTGGCAAACATTGAGGTAACAGACCATGTTTCAATGAGAAATTTTTTCCAACAACTTACCGGTTTTCTATCCAGTCATGATAATTCCGAAAAAGTTGTCCTTATCATTGATGAGTTCGATGCCATCCCGCCAGAAGCCGTTCGTGGTTTTCTACATTCGCTTCGCTACATTTATCTTGACACCTCAGGTGTCCGATGTCCCTACAGTGTCGGTATTGTTGGGGTCAAAAACATCACGCAGCTCAACTATGATCGGTCAATCTCACCTTTCAATATCCAAGACGAGTTTCACTTGCCCAACTTCACACATATGCAAGTCCAGGAACTACTCGAGCAATATACCCACGAGGTGGGGCAAGCCTTCACGCCTGACGTTATCTTCTCTATTCACAAACACACGGCTGGACAACCCTTTCTCGTCAATCGGTGCGCGCAAATCCTTACCGAGGAACTGAATATTCCTAAAAGTGAGCCGATTATGATGGCTGACTTTTCTAAAGCACACACGCGACTCCTTGAGGAACGGAACACCAACATTAGCCATCTACTAACCAATATCCGCAGAGATCCCCGCTTTGAGAGCCTGCTAATTCAAATCATGTCTTATAAGATAGGCTTACCCTTCAATATAGACAATGAAATCATGAATGAACTCGTAACTTATGGAGCTATTGTAAAAGGTGCTAATAGAATGTGTGAAATCGCCAATCCGATCTATCAGCATCATATTCGGCAAAGCCTCAAACCACTTCCATCCAAACCCCCGGCACGAACCCCGGATACTCTCCTTCACTGAACGCTGGATAATAGACGTCCTCGCCACTGAAATCGTGAACCGTTTCTCCGCCGCTGCCATCTGGAATATGCACCCTACAGGTATATTCACTCTCTCGGAATAGTTGCTGCGGTGTCGGCGTGGACGCATCGACGCGATACGTTGACAGGGCATTCTCATCTACCGTGATTCCCAAGCCCGGTGCATCCGAAACTTCAATTGTGCCATTGACAACAGCGAGCCGCGTCTCAAGCAGATCCGATTCCCACAACTCGTGA
>JAPOOP010000144.1 GCA_026713385.1 Candidatus Poribacteria bacterium
TCAATCGTTTAGTCCTTTGGAAGTCGGTAAACAGTGGTTCTATAGCGAAATCCAAAAGCGTTGGGAACTCTACACTTTACAGGGGTGGGAAACCAAAGAGATACGGGATAGGTTAGGTCTCAAGAAGTCTTCAAAGAAACTCTCGGAAACCTTTGATGCGCATTGCGTAGATTCTTGGTGTCTGGCACATCATACTGTAGGCGGTTTGGGTATACCCGATAACACGACGCTTCTGTGTATCTCACCGATACCGATAAAACGCAGAGAGTTGCATAGGCAACAGGAAGCGAAGGGCGGTAAACGCACACGGGTGGGCGGAACGCTATTAGGGAAAGGATTGGTCAAAAACACACTCATTCGGAAACCTGTCAAATACGGATTCGCCCGACTCGCTGGCGTTAACGCAAAGGGTTTGTTTTCAATATACAGCATGGAAAACAAACGACTCACAACAAGCGCGAAACGCTCTGACTTCAGAGTGCTCACACGTCTTAACTTTTACTACAGGAGCGGTGTTTCCTCCCCTGAATGAATTCAGGGGTTTCCACACCGAAGATAAGAGATGAATGAAAATAAAAAACCGAACATCGTTCTCATCCTGAACGACGATATGGGTTTCTCTGACTTAGGTTGCTACGGCGGCGAAGTTCACACCCCAAATCTGGATCGGCTTGCCACAGGCGGGCTGAGGTTCACACAATTCTATAATACCGCACGCTGTTGCCCATCGCGTGCTTCTATGCTTACTGGGCTACATCCACACCAAACTGGGGTGGGGCACATGATGGGTGATGATGGATTAGAAGGCTACCGGGGCGATCTAAACGATCGTTGTATCACTATTGCTGATGCCGTCCGTTCAGAGGGTTACGGCACCTATATGAGCGGTAAGTGGCATATTTCTCGGCATGCCGGTGCTGATGGACCCAAGCATAGTTGGCCCTGTCAGCGTGGATTTGATCAGTACTACGGTATTATCACCGGTGCTGCAAATTTTTGGAAACCGAACACACTGACGCGCAATAACACCCGTATCCGACACGACGAACTCCCTGAAGGTTACTTCCTCACAGACGCTATCAGCGACGAGGCAGCGACGTATATCCAAAACCATACCGAGAAGACGCCTGACCGTCCGTTTTTCACCTATGTCGCTTATACTGCACCGCATTGGCCCCTACACGCACACGAAGAAGACATCGCCTACTACAATGGGCGTTTCGCAGCGGGATGGGACGGACTCCGAGAAGAAAGGCTCTCACGGATGCGGGAAATGAAAATTTTGGACGAGGCATGGCAACTCACGGCACGCGATCCCTTACAGCCACCTTGGAGCGATGCGCAATACAAGGAATGGAATCAACGTCGCATGGAGGTTTACGCCGCGCAAATCACTCGTATGGATGCAGGCATAGGGCGCATTATCAACACGTTGGAAGAGACGGGAGAACTCGACAACACGCTTATCCTGTTTTTAGCCGATAACGGCGGTTGTGCCGAAGAACTCGGAGGACCTCCCGCAATACGCGACAGTGATTCACTCATCAGTACCGAAACGACCTCCGACGGACAACCTGTCTATCGTGGCAATGATCCGAGCATTATGCCCGGTCCCGAAACCACTTATCAAAGTTACGGGGTGCCGTGGGCAAATCTGTCCAATACGCCGTTCCGCGAATATAAACACTGGGTGCATGAGGGCGGTATCGCTACGCCACTGATCGCACATTGGCCAGATACTATGAAATCGGCGGGAGAGTTGCGCCATCAACCCGGACAATTGCCAGACATTATGGCGACATGTCTTGAGGTCTCAGGGGCAACTTACCCTGAGGAACACAATGGGAATCCGATTTTGCCATTAGAGGGAACAAGTTTAGTACCGATTTTCGATGGGAAAGATAACGGTAAGGACGTTCTTTATTGGGAACACGAAGGCAATTGTGCAGTCCGTCAAGATAAATGGAAACTGGTCTCTAAATATCCCGGTGATTGGGAACTCTATGACGTGGAAGCCGAGCGGACAGAAATCAACGATCTCGCTGCCAAGCATCCACAAAAACTAAAGGAGCTCGTTGGGCTTTACCGAGACTGGGCGAATCGCTGTTTTATCTACCCGTGGGATCAACTCCAAGAGCAACGCAGACAGCAACGGCAATAACGTAAAAAACTGTGTTTATGTTCGGGCGGGTTTCTGTCCCCGCCCGTTGTCGTAAAAAACTAAGCGCACGGTAGCATTTTCAAACAGACCGGTGTCGGTACCTCTGCCACGTTTCCTGTCGCATTTAATTCACCCGTTTCAGCGTCAATTGCAAACGTAACAACCGTGTCGGTCTGCTGGTTAGCGGCAAAAAGGAACGTCCCTTCTGGATTCAACCCGAAGTTCCGAGGTGTTTGTCCTTGCGTTGACTCATAACCGATCGGACTCAGCATGCCCGTCTCTGGATCAATTGCACAAATCGCAATGCTATCATGGCCCCGGTTCGACCCATACAAGAATTTCCCCGAAGGATGAACATGGATATCGGCACAATGACTGGTGCCATCGAAATCCTTGGGAAGCGTGGAGACTGTCTGGAATTCAGCCAGCGTGCCTGCGCTCGCATCGTACCGAAAAGCAGTGAAAGTAGAGTCTATCTCGTTAATTACGTATGCGTATTGTCCGTTCGGATGGAAATCGAAATGCCGCGGTCCCGCACCGGGTTGCACGCGTACCCACGGTTGCGTATTAGGCGTGAGCGTTCCGTTTTCCGCATCTAATTGATAGATGAGAACTTTATCAAGTCCCAAATCAGGTGAAAAGGCATAACGATTACCCGGGTCGATCATAATCGCGTGTGCGTGAGGTTCCATTTGCCGTTGTGGATTGATGCTGGATCCTTGGTGTTGCACAAAATCCGAGACTTCACCGAGTCTACCATCCGACGCTATCGGGAAAGCCGTAACACTTCCACCTCCATAGTTCGCTACGAGTAGATATTTACCGGTCGCGTCCACACTTAGATGGCACGGTGCCCCACCGCCGGTGGCACGTTGGTTGAGGTAACTAATTTCCCCTGTCTCTTTATGAATGTAAAACGCCGTGACCGCGCCACTATCTTTCCCCTCAAACTCACCCAATTCATTGACAGCAAAGAGATACTGTCCACTCGGGTGTATCTCCAGAAACGACGGGTTTTCAACGCCTGTCATCTTGCTACTATATTCCAAGGCACCCGTCGTCCCGTCTAAGCGGTAGACGTAGATTCCTTCGCTATCTCCTTGTGTGTAGGTTCCGACATAAACGAAATAGTCTTGGCTGTTCTGTTGCGCCATTATTTACAATCTCCTTATGAAACTTTGAGATGAATTGTTTTCTCTTCACTTTCACGATAACCGATGCGGATTGCTTTTGCGCGCACGGTGGTTTCGCCTTTTGATAGGCGCAGTGGGTCGGTATACAGTTGCCAACGGACATCATCGCCCTGCTCCGTTGTATAAGCAATCGATGCCCCGTGGGTGGAACAGTGAAGTTGCAGAACGAGAGGGTCTGTCCACTCGCCATCTCCATGTGCCACCTCCATACCGGGGTGTTCGGCGTTAATCGGGATAAAAATTGGAGCTGCTGTTTGAGGTTGTGTTCCATCGGGGTACCACCTTGCGACCATCTGCTCTTCCGGTATATCCCCCATGTCTCCGAAGTCGGATTGCCACTGCGTCAACGTGCTACGCATTCTTCCCAGAACGTCGTGGTGTCCTGCATCACCCGCTAAATTGTTGAGTTCGTACCTGTCATTTTCAACATCGTAAAGTTCTTCAGCAGGGCGCGGGCAACGGAACATCACCGCCTGATCGCCTTCCAGTTCGCCTGCGGCATACAACCGCCACATCTCCTGCATGATCGGGTGCCGATTACGATACGGAATCCAGAGCAGATACGGTTTTTCAGGATAATAATTTCTGATGTATTTATACCGCTTGTCACGCACAGCACGGATCATATCGTAAGATTCGTCGTAGCGATCACGGGTCGCGAAGATATACTCGCGTTCCATCTTCTCCGGCCCGAGAAAGGGTTGACCCTGTAGATGTTCCGGTGCTTGCACACCGCAGAGTGAGAGCACCGTTGGACCGAGGTCAATCAGACTCACGAGTTGCTCACTGGCACTGCCAGCGGTAAGCGAATCGTGCCCGCGCACAATCAAGGGGATACGAATACCAGCGTCGTAGGGCCACCGTTTGCCGCGGGGGAGTCCTTCACCGTGATCGCTCCAGAGAAAGACAATCGTATTCTCCGCAAGTCCATCTTCTTCCAATTGATCAAGGAGTTCACCGACGCGTGCATCGGCAGTGGCGAGGTTATCGTATTGACGTGCCAACGCCTGTCGTGCTTTCGGTGTATCCGGCAGATAGGGTGGTAACTGTACGTCGTCTGGATTCGTAGTCGTGGTTAACGGGCGATCCTCCCGTTCCCACATACCACTCTCGTGCGTAACAGTCGGATTGAAGACCGAAAAGAAGGGTTGTCCCGCTTCACGATCTCGCCAATGTGCTGTATTGTCACATGCATCCCAAGCCGTGATTGGCGGTGTAAATTGATAGTCGGTCTTGCTGTTATTCGTACAGTAATAACCGGCACCTCTGAGATATTCGGTAAAAGTTTTGACATAAGGTGGCGGCACTGCGGAATACGGGGTTGGCATATCAGGCGTGTTTTGGTTGGTATGCGCTGTTCGCATGTGATGCGTACCAATTGAAGTCTGATACATACCGGTGATAATAGCGGAACGACTTGGTGCACAGACTCCGGCTGTTGAAAAGGCATTTGGAAACCGGCATCCACCTGCAGCGAGGCGATCAATATTTGGGGTGCGGGCGATCAGGTCGCCATAGCAACCGAAACGCGGGGTCGTATCCTCTAAAGATATCCAAAGAACATTCGGACGATCTGGTGTGCTCATTATGACTCCGTTTTGCAGTGATTCAATGTTTTAGTGCCAACATCCCTCTGTATACGCCTCGCGATCAAATAACTTCTGGCGGAAGGGTGTTGCCTGCGCCATCCATTCCTCAGGAATCTCCTGCGTGTAGCGATGCGGCGGTCCTGCCTCTTTAAAGATGTCTATGGCGAAGATGCGATAGAGCTGCGCGGAATCTATGGGTTTCGCCTCTGCTGCGTGGAAGATGCGGGCATCGATATAGACCATGCTACCGGGTGGCAATTCAAGTCGTTTCTCTTCCAGTTTGCGTCCAGCTTCTTCATCGAAATCGCCTGCGAGCATTCGATCCGGCGTTGCTTCCTTTGTTGGAGCGACCTTGTGGCTGCCCGGTATAACCTTGAGATTCCGATCCCCACGTGTGAAGCCGTTGGGGTAGTATAGGATCTGGATGTAGTAATTGTCGCGCTCCGCAAGGTTGACTGGGTTCTCATGTTTCCAGTGGTGGTGGTCTTGGTGGTATCCAAGCGCACCGATCCCCCGGGGTGCGATGTTGAGCGCAGAGTGGCAGAAGTGGTATGCATCGCCGATAGTTGCGTGTATCAGTGCCGTAATGAAAGGATCGTCGATAAGCTGATCGCTATACTCACCGCGATCGTTCCATGGACGAGTAAAATAGGAGCGTTGTTGTTCCTCACCGTTACGCAACGCTTCAATGAACTGACGCGCCGGTTCAAAGTGCTGAGTGATTTCCGCAATCAATCCTTCTCTACCGTCATCCGTGAATACATCTGGATACGCGATGTAGCCATTGTCATGAAAAGAGTCGATATCCGCCTGCGACGGACCAGATAACCGGAAAAGTGAATCAAGGGTCATAGGTGTTTCCATAGTTTTTGTAATCTCCTTACATCCGACTGTGCCCATCTTGTTTAAACTTCTCCAACAACGCCGTCAACCGGTCTACAATCTCTGGGTGTTTGTTCCACAGATTGTTTGTTTCGCTCGGATCTTCGTAAATTTGATACAATTGCCCTGGAACATCCGGCTTTGGACCACCGTCGCGAGGTGGAGGCCATCCGCCTGAGCCTTGCGTCCCCAGAATCAACTTCCACTCGCCATGACGGATAGAGAAAACCCCGGTGCTGGAGTGGTGTACAATAGCCTCCCGCAAGGGATTCTCTATCTCTTCACCTAACAATGCAGGTAAGACATTACAACTGTCCTGTCCCGAATCGTCGGGGACTTCTGTTCCAACAATAGCCGCACACGTCGCCATCAGATCCGTGAGGCAGGTTAACGCGTGGGTTTGCGTATTGGGTGCGATGACTCCGGGCCAGCGCGCAATCAGCGGTTCACGATGTCCGCCTTCCCAGATATGCGCCTTATAGCCACGCCAATCGCCGCACGACTTATGGTCATAGAGGTGATACGGCATTGGACTGTTATCGCCTTGGATCCGGTCACCGGGCAATGCGCCGTTATCGCTTGTGACAAAGATAAGCGTCTCATCGGTTTTGCCCGTACGCGCTAACGCATCCATCACCTCGCCTACCATCCAATCGACAAGCCACACCAGATCGCCGCGAGGACCAGCACTGCTTTTGCCACGTGCGAAATCTGGGACGACTGCCTCTGTACAGGGTTCATGTGGTGCGGAGGGAGTCAAATAGAGGAAGAAAGGGTCATCCGCATCGGCTTGTTTCTCAATGTATTCGACTGCCTTCTGTGCGATGATAGGATCGGCATCCTTATGCTCCCATCCGGGGACCATCATTCCGGGGCGACTTGTATACTCTGGTATCTCATGATAGACACTCGGAGTCTCGACAAACGTATCGTTCTCAATAAAGCCGTATGGAGGTTGGCAGGTTGGACAGCCAGCATTTCCGTAGAAGTAGTCAAATCCGAGATCTATTGGACCGCCAGTCAATGGTGTATTGAAATCGATATGTTCCTCTAACTCGCGTCCCGCGTTCTGCCACGGCAGTGGGGCATTGAAATCGAAATCGTATCCCGGCATCGTCGAAAATTCGAGACCCAAATGCCACTTACCGACACATGCGGTGTTGTAACCTACATCTTTCAGCAATTGAGGAACCGTCAAGCGTTCGGGTTCGATAAGCGGTGGCTCGTATCCGTAAAGCACGCCGTGTTTGAGGCGGCTTCGCCAGCAGTATTGTCCCGTTAACACTCCATATCGTGTCGGTGTACAGACTGCAGAGGGGGAGTGTGCATCGTTGAAGCGAATTCCCTCCTGCGCGAGTTTATCCATATTCGGGGTAGGAATCTTTGAATCAGGGTTATAGCAGCCGACATCACCGTATCCCATATCGTCTGCCATGATAAAGACAATGTTTGGAGAACTGTGTGTATCCATTTTTTTAACTTACCTTGCAGTTCGGTCAGTTGGGTTTAGACTTTTGTCTTCCTCTCCGTAGATCCGCCTGCGCTGTTGTTGCAGGCTACATGTCTGGTAGAAAGTTGTAAAGTCGCACGCGCATCTCTGTAAACTCGCAAACTTTAGCACACTTCGCAACTTGGAAACTTTCGTCGCGGTTTGATGTTTGAAGTGCCTCTCCGTAGATCTGTCTGTGCCGTTGTTGCAGGCTTGGTTTTCTCATTCATTCCGTAAAGTTATCGCGATTATAGGCACGCCTACTGTATTTTCGTCTTTAATTCAGCGAGGTCCTTGTCGAGTGATGCCTCTTCAGCATAACTCGAAAATTCACGCTCTAATTTTGCATCCTGATACGCGACATCCACCTCAGCCGCCGTTTTCGCCAAGGTGGCTGCCTCAGTCGCATCCTGATCCATCTTCGCAAGCGTTTCAAGGGCTTTACTGTCCTGTATCTCTTTCAGCATCTCGCGGAGATGTGCTTCGGCATCAACGTTCCTGTGTTTCGCGACGACGGCTGTCTTTTTCCCCTCCGCTTCCATCATTTTCTGCTGAAGGTGCTCAAGGAGATCACTGAGGTCCCGGACGATTTGTTTCTGATCTCCCCACTGCGTTTTGTATTGATCCGCTAACCGTCGATATTCGTTTCGTTTTTCCAAATCTTCACGTGCCAAATCCTCGCGTCCGGCTTTAAGGGTAATGAGTGCGCGCGCTTGCCACTGTTCTGCTTGGGCAACCGCCCCTTCATAGGCATCCTGAAACTGTTTTTCAACCCCAATAGAGGCAGCAACCTTCTCTCGTGCCGCTGAAAGCCGGTTTTTCATCTCAACGATGACGCTCTCTAAAACACTCTCCGGATCTTCAGTTTCAACCTCAGTCTGTTCCGATTCGGGTTCATATTGCACAACGACTGTCTCCGCGAACTTATCTCCAAGCCGTTGCTGATTTTTCCCAAGGAACCAGAGTAAATCAAAGGGTTGAAAGATACCCGCGAATCGGCGAACGAAAGCATCTTTGAAATTACACGGTTTACCGTCTTTCAAACGGACGACTTGTAGGGACAATAACTTTTTACCTATTCCCTGACCCTTCCTGAAGCCGTCGATAAAAAATAGACCGAATATCCACAAGACAGCAGTAAACAAAGAAGCAAAGATGCTAAGTCCAACAATGCCAGCCATCAATTTCCCAAACATATTGAAGGATGCGTCTTCGAGAAACAGAATCGCTACAACCGATAAAAGAAGTCCGAAAACGGATTGGACGGCACCTAAGACCGCAATATCTATAAAGAGCGCGTATAACCGTGTCATTCGGGATGCCAGTTTAAATTTTTTCCCTGCTATTTCAATAAACTTCATCTTCAAATCCTAAAAATCTTTTTGTGTTTGTACCGCGCATTCGATGAACTATCGCTTCTGTAATTTCGTCTTTAATTCAGCGATGTCCTTGTCAATCAATGCCTCTTCAGCATAACTCGAAAATTCGCGCTCTAATTTCATATCCTGATATGGGACATCCACTTCAGCCGCCGCTTTCGCCAAAGTGGCGGCTTCAGTCGCATTCTGGTCCATCTGCACAAGTGTTTCAAGGGCTTTACTGTTCTGTATCTCTTTCAGCATCTCGCGAAGGTGTACTTCAGCATCAACATTCCTATGTTTCGCGACGACGGCGGCTTTCTCTCCTTCCGCTTCCATCATTTTCTGCTGAAAATGCTCAAGGAGATCATTGAGATTCCGGACCATCTGTTTCTGATCTTCCCATTGGTTTTTATATTGATTCGCTAACCGTCGATATTCGTTTCGTTTTTCCAAATCTTCACGAGCTAAATCTTCACGTCCTGCTTCGAGAGAAATAATAGCGCGTTCTTGCCATCGCTCCGCTTGGGAAACAGCATTTTCATAAGCATCCTGAAACTGTTTCTCAACGCCGATAGAAGCATTAACCTTCTCACGTGCTTCCGCAAGCCGATTTTTCATTTCAACGATGACACTCTCTAAAACCCGCTCTGGGTCTTCAGTTTCAACCTCAATTTGTTCCCGTTCTGGTTCATATTTCACAACTACTGTTTCTGCCAACTTATCTCCCATTCGCTGCCGATTTTTTCCAAGCGTCCAGAGAAAATCCAATGGTTGAAACACACCTGTGAGTCGGCGAATAAAGGAATCTTTAAAAGTACACGGTTTGCCATCTTTTAGTCGGAGCACTTGTAGTGATAGCAGTTTTTTGCCAAGTCCTTGCCCATTTTTGAAGCCGTCCATGAGGAACATGCCTGCTATCCACAAGGCGGTGCCACTCTGAGCTAAAGTCTCGGGATTATTATGCCCCCACGGTCCGAACAGGAAAACTAAGAGCAATTGGGCGACAACCAATACATTTCTTGGCAGTTTCGTTTTAGGTCCTAATATCCACAGTAATGCACTGAGCAATCCAATCTGGACAAAACCGGGACTCACAGCTGCGAGAAGAAGGAACAAAGCGAGTAGGATACTCGCTAAGAGCATTCCATCGATGAAAGACGCAAATAAGCGCGCGAATCGAGATCCTAATCTGAACTTTTTACCCGTAATTTCAACAAATTCCATCCTGAACGTCCTTTACGCTTTCTACCGGAACGCGTGTTACATTGAAAAGGACAAACTCACAGTGCTTCGCGCCGAAGCGTGGATCTCGATTGAACACCGGTTTTGTAAATCCAGCCGTGTTCTGTAAATATAATATAGAGTCTATGAAGGTAAGAAAAGATAGTAAAACAAACACCAGAGACGAACGGCGAGGTATGGAGACCTCGCCTTACAATATTACAAAGTCGGCACCTGCACTGCAACTTCGCGTCCACCGGCGTTCGAGGAATCGATAACGCCTTGGATAATAACGTTCGTAAGCAGCACACCGTAGGGGTCAATCGGCGCGGGTTTTCCTTCACGAACAGCGTCAATAAACGCCGTATCTTCCTCATGGAATACACTCACCGATTCAAACTCCGTGAATTCTTGGTCAAAAATCTCACCGTCTTTGTCGCCATAAACGCGGACACCGTCCTGTGGTCCACGGACCTCGCCGATACCGAGACGGAGTCCCGCTTTTTTGCCAAGGAAAATTGTCCCACCGAGCGAATCCATGTTCATACACCAGCACGTTTTGAAAACCATGCGCGCGCCGTTCTCGAAAACTACCCAACCAACACCGAAATCTTCAACTTCGGTTTCTTTAAGCGCAGGATTCCACGTGTTGTGTAGGCTCAGGTAGTTAGAGGTAATACCGGAAACCGCTACGGGTTTCGGATGTCCCATCAGATAGAGAGCGGTATCCAGTGCGTAAACACCGATGTCCGCAGACGCACCTAAACCGGCTGTCGCCTTGCGGATAAAACTACCACCCGGATTCCCGCGTCGTCGATCTGCAACCGTTTCGACGTAGTAAATATCGCCAAGCGTGCCAGCGTCTACAATCTCTTTCGCTTTAATGACCTCTGGTGAATATCGGAGTTTCAAACCGATCATGAGAATTTTATCGTTTTCTTTGGCAGCACGCCACATTGACGCAGCAGCGTCTAATGTCGCTTCCATCGGCTTCTCACAGAAAACGTGTTTACCCGCGTTCAGCGACGCGACGGTAGGTGCGGCATGTACACCTGTCGGGGTACAGACATATACCGCTTCAATCTCGTCCATTTTGAGCATTTCATTGTAATCGGTGAACGTGCGCTTGATACCCCACTGTTCTTTCGCACGTTCAAGGTTTGCCGGGACAATGTCGGCGGCAGCGATAATCTCGGCACCCTCGATTTCAGCAAGCGTTTGACAATGTGCTCCCGAGATACCACCCGTCCCAATCAAACCTAATTTAACTGTTCGCATTTTCATCTCCTCATTCATATTATATCTTCTTGATTTTAACGCATCTATGATTCAGAAGTCAAGCGAAATTCCACACATTTCAGGGGCATTTATGGTGGATTAGAAAAATAAGTTTACACTTCGCTGATCGCTGACTGTCCAAACTCGTATTGACACAATTCTGATTCTCTGCTATATTTCAAACAGACTATTAACATCTGAGGAGATTATTGTGAAAGCGGCTCAATTTTACGGTGGAAAAGACATAAGGGTCGAAACGGTACCGGATCCAACACCTGAAGACGGACAAGTGTTGGTACAAGTAGAAGCGGCAGGCATCTGTGGTAGCGATCTGCATGGGTACCATCATCAACCAGAAAAGCCTCTATCTCCACGCATTGGTGGACATGAATTGGCGGGAGAAATTATTGACATAGGTAAAGGCGTTACAACGCATGAAAAAGGTGCTCGCGTAGCGGTTGAACCGATCACTCCGTGTAACAACTGTCCCGAATGTTTCAACGGCTATTACAATATCTGCGCGAACCTGCGGCACGGTGGCGGTGGCTTTGCGGAGTTTATGGTCGCCCGTACGCCAAACGTGTACACGTTGCCGGACAGTGTATCACCTGAAGGTGGCGCGTTAGCAGAGGTTTACGCAGTGGCAGTCCATGCCGTCAACAGAGCGATGGTGTCGCCTGGAGACCGTGTCGCCATTATCGGAAGTGGTCCCGTTGGGTTGACAATCGCTCAGGTAGCCGATGTCGCGGGGGCAACCTCTATCGCTATGTTGGGCAAGCCAGATGCTCCGGTACAGATCGCACACGAGGCAGTCGGTGCTCTGCCTATCAATGTAGATAAGACAGATGCTGTTGAGGCTATCATGGATTGGAGCGATGGTAGAGGGGCGGATGTAGTCTTTGAGGCAGTTGGTGGTAGCGCGAATACGCTGGAACAGGCGACAGAGATCGCAGCGAAACGAGGACGTATCTGTATGGTAGGCGGTCATCGTACCCCGCTCTCCTTCTCGGAACGGTTCGCACGAAGCCGTGAACTTACGGTAATCTGGTCGTTCTGTTACGGCAGACGGGGTGGGAAAACAGAATTCCAAATTGCCATCGACTTACTCGCTGCTGGCAAACTCGACCCGAATCCACTGATTACGCATCGGTTCGATTTAGACGACGTTGCACAAGCATTCGCCATCGCAGCGGGACGTGATGAACACGGATCCGTCAAAGTTCTCGTGCTGCCTAACAATTAAAGGTTCTTTATTTATTAGATCTCCGCGCTGTGCTCTGCTCCGCTTACGCATAGGTTCTCGCGTAGAACGCAACCGCAAGCCTGCAACAACGGCGCAGGCGGTTCAAGTGGAAGGCACGCTAAACATGAAACCCACTCTATTACTCCGCGAGGGAAAATAAAAAAATGGAAACTCTTAAACTGCTCATATTTGTCGGGACAGAAGGGATTTACCACGATCATGCCGGGAACGGACA
>JAPOOP010000143.1 GCA_026713385.1 Candidatus Poribacteria bacterium
ATCGTTCCAAACATCTGTTATTTGCGTTGCCTCCACAGGCAGCTCAATTTCAGGCGTAGATGCACATATCCATACGCTTCCTTGGCTCTCCCACAACGATACCTCTGTATTGTCAACCTTACCATCTCGTCGGTGCCAATAGTGAAATCCATCCGCTTGTCTGACATAAGAAAACCCGCGCTTAAAAAATGCCTCTTTCGCGAGGTCAAGTTTACCCGATCCGAGAGAGTATGGCGCGTCGGGGATGCGCGCCGTGTGTTGTAAATTTTGGAAAACCGGTTTGTGAAGTTTCGCGCGAAGGGCATCGATAGGTGGAAAGAGAACCTCTTTAGAAATCACAGGCGGATCTGAGAGATTTCCAAGCAGGATTTCATGACGCGCATCCGAGCAATTGTGTCCGTTCTCGCCCAAAATTTCGAGATATGCATCGTATTCGTCGGGATTCTCCGCTGACAGCATCCCTTTATAGACATAGAACCGTGCCTGTTTGGTATTCGGGTGCAGGTACCCCGGTATCCTGCAAGAAAAGCGCAATCCCCCCGACTTTGACAGCGTCAACAGTGGGTTCGCAACGGCACTAACAAGTGCCTGAACGCACGCAAGAACGGCATCAGGTGCGGCACAGACGGCTTCATATTTAAAGTCGATGTCATGCCAGAGCGCGCCATCGCGTGCCGAGGGTGTCCCCGTATACACGTGAATCCCCCACGACTTGCGCCAGTGGATGATCCCCCAGTCTGCTGCCTTTTGACGTTTCAAGAACCGCTCACCGCCAAAACCGCGCGGGGGGCGGTCGGTTCCAGGCGCACGTCCTATCGGCATAAAGGAAATGTCTGCCGCTTCCAAGTCTTGCAGCATCACAGGGTATCTGTGTGCACAATGGACTGTGAAGTGGTACGGAAACCCTTCGTAAGGCAGCGGGGTTACGATCGTCTTCCGTTGCTTAAAGGGCTTCTCATGCCGTTGGTGGCAGCGTGCAACAATATTTCGCAAGACATCGGTTGTCATCGATCTACTTCCGTATTCGGTTTTCAGGAGGCGTGGAAACGCAGGAGGAGTTGAAAATCTTTTTCAAACTCACGTTGCTATATCCTATCAAACATCTCAGTTTCAGTCAAAGATTTATAGTAAAGTCCGAAAATATCTGCACACCCCCGGTAGGGTCTTTCACCTAACCGCACCGAGTTTGGTGTAAAAGTAATTACAGAATCCACTATAAAAGTCAACAAAAAACGCAACCTACTCAGGGCTATTCAGTTTTCCGTTTTTTTAGCCGTTTGGATCCGCCGACCCGGTAGGTGCGGTTTTGCGGCGTACTCGCCCCGGTGAATGCCACACGGAGAACCTTCATACCCGGGGAAGTGCATAAGCACTTCATACCGTTGATTCTGATTAATGACCCTACAACCTACTATTTTCGATCTCGCAAAAGAACGTGGTATGCCGTTTCTACTTGCATTTTAAGAGTTGCGATTTTATACTGAGGGAAAATCGGACAGAAGGAAGTGGAACAATGCGAGTACTCATCATGTCGGATATGGAGGGTGTCAGCGGCATCGTCGTCTGGGATCAGGTTAACGGCGGTGCGGCGATGTTCGAGGAAGGACGACACCTCTATACGGAGGAGATCAACGCCGCCGTACGCGGTGCGAAAGCCGCAGGAGCAACGGAGATTGTCGTTGTAGATTGCCACGGTGCGGGACAAGGTTGGACTTTTAATTCGCTCATCCCAGATAAAATTCATCCAGATTGTGAATGGGTAGCACATCACGGATGGGGACGCTACGAAGATATGTGGAAGGAGGGTTGCGATGCGTGCTTGCTCGTCGGTATGCATGCCCGAAGTGGCACGCCTGATGGTGTGTTATGCCATACGATCTCCAGTGTGCAGTATCGGAATCTCTGGTTCAACGACGACCTTGTTGGCGAGACCGGAGTGAACGCCGCGCTTAATGGTGCCTATGGTGTGCCAGTTGCCTTGGTTACAGGCGACGTAGCAGTCTGCCGAGAAGCGAAAGAACTCCTCGGCGATGACCTGCTTACAGTCGCTGTTAAACGCGGACTCAGCCGATATAGTGCGCGACAACTCCCTCCCGTGCGTGCCCGCCAATTGATTGAGGACGCAGCAAGAGATGCACTCACAGATTTAACCCGGGTGAAACCCTACGTCCCTGATGCACCAACGACAATCAAAATTGAACTCTCGAGCGTTGATAAGCTCGCGGAGTTCAAGGGACGAGCAGGTGTTGAAATAACGGGTCCCGTCACCGTTGAAAGCCGAGCGAAAGATTGGCTGACAGCGTGGAATCAGTTCTGGCACTACGTATAGTTACTCGTCAAGAACATC
>JAPOOP010000567.1 GCA_026713385.1 Candidatus Poribacteria bacterium
AAACAGATCGGTGGGTTGCCGTAGTAGCCGAGTTGCGGTTTTGGATCTTGGTTTCCAGCGTTGCCTTGGTTCTGATACCCCTGTACTGAAAAACCGATACACCCCGCTTCATTACAGATGCGTGCGTAGTGTCCTGCAGATCCGTAGTGCCCGATGTAGCGGACGAGTCCCATCCCGATGCCCACCTCTTTCGCTTTGGCGATGGCGCGCTCGGTGGCACGCACCATTGGAAGATAACCGAGTGTGCCGTTTCCATCAAGCACGACAGCCGTCGGTGTTTCATGGATGACGCGGATATCTGGATTGGGATTGAAACTTCCGTTTTCAAAGCCACCGCAATATCCGCTGACGGTTGCGGTACCGTGGCTACGGACACCTCGCAGGTCGGAATTGACGAGCAAACGGCTGATGAGTGCGGCGTGTTCGTGTGTGATACCGGCTTTTTCAAAGCAAGCGGTCGAGAAGTTGAGAAGTCGTTCTTCGTCTACGTGAACGAAGGCTTCTGGTGGTCTATTCATGTGGATCTCCTGTTTTTTTATCGCTATCGGCTGTCGGTAAGAGGTTCTCGTTTAACAAAACTTTCTTCCCGACTGCGGGAAGGTTTAAGGTTTCGTCTATTCCTCCACAGAAGTCGGTTTGGTGTCCCAGAGTATCACCGTGCCATCCGTGCTTCTGGTAGCTAAGGTTTGCCCATCGGGTGAATACACGATAGAAGCAATGTCTGTATGCGCTGTGAATGTGGTTTTATGTTCTCCTGTTATCGCATTCCAGAAACGGACGGTGCCATCCGTACTCCCGGAAGCGATAGTGTTTCCATCAGGTGAATACACAACGGAAGCAACGGTCTTCGTATGCCCCCTCAGTCTGGTTTTGTGTTCCCCCGTTATCGCGTCCCACAATTGCACGATGTCATCGCGATACCCACCACCAGAAACGATCGTCTTTCCATCAGGTGAATATGCTAATGACTCGACTCCACCTTTGTGTTTTGTGGGTATTGCTTTAAGTTCCTCACCCGTTACAGTATGCCAGACTTGTATTTTGCTGTTCCAGCTTCCGGTCGCGATCGTTCTGCCGTCTGGCGAGTATGATACGGAAGATATATAATCGGGTCCCTCATATATGATTTTGCGTTTCCTTGTCTGTGCGTGCCATAGGTACACTGTTCCTTTATGATCTTTATAATGTCCCCCGACAGCAGCAATTGTATTTCCATCGGGTGAATATGCGACAGAGGATATATCGTATCCAGAATCTGTGTTGACATGTTTGAACGTGGCTTTGTGCTCGCCAGTTGTCGCATTCCACAACCGAACTGTATTATCGCTCAAATTCACAGCAGCGATCGTCTTTCCACCGGGTGCATACACGATGGAAGAAAGGTCGCCTTTCGTATGTTTGGTATATGTAGTTTTGAGTTTCTTTGTCTTGACATCCCACAATTGCAGTGCGTCGCTGCGATAGTCCCCACTCGTAGCGATCGTCTTTCCATCAGGTGAGTATGCGACAGAGCTGATATGGATATATCCTGTGAGGACGGCTCTGGTTTCGCCTGTGACGGCATCCCATAAGCGTACGGTGTTGTCATTCCAACCTCCAGCAGTCGCGATCGTCTTTCGATCGGGTGAATATACTACGGCATTTACTGGACCGGTATGTCCAGTGAGTGTAAATTTGAGTTGTGTTGTGCGTGTATCCCATAATCGTAACTTGCTGTCCTCGCTTGCGGCAGCCACGGTGTTTCCATTGGGTGAATATGCGACAGCATTAACAGGCGGATTCAGCCACGGAAGCAGGTAATTCATCCAACTCGTATGGTTCAGGACGGCTTTCTGTTTTCCGGTGATGATATCCCACAACCGCACTGTGCCATCGGTACTCCCAGAAACGATGATATTGCCGTCGGGTGAATATGCAACGGAATTAACCCGCTTCGTATGTCCAGTGAGTGTCGTTTTATGTGCTCCGGTTTGTGCATCCCACAACTGCACAACGTTGTCTGTCCACCCTCCAGCCGTCGCGATGGTGTTCCCATCGGGCGAATACACAAAAGACTGAACGCTACCTTTGCCGACCCTTTCGAGCGTTCCTTTAGATTTTCCTGTCGCAGGGTCCCACAAATATACCGTGTTATCTCGTTTTCTTGCCGTCGCGATGGTGTTTCCATCGGGCGCGTATACGATAGATGCAACACTCTGGGTCTGCGTGCTGACAGTGGTTCTTTTTTCTCCTGTTGTGACATCCCGCATCTGTACTATATTCCCCGAAATTGAAGGGAGTCTTGACTCTATTCTTCCTGTTAACACTGTCATCTGTTTCGTGCCCGCATTGGCGATGGTGTTTCCATCGGGCGAATACGCAAACGCGAAAGGACGGATTCCGTCTGTGTACGTCAGCAAACCTAATTCTTTACCGGTTTGCGAATCATAGAACCAGATACCGATAGAACTGGAAACAGCAAGCCGACTGCCGTCCGGAGAGAAATGAATTTTGCCTAACGTTCCTTTACCGAGCCGTGCCATTGCGCCTTCGGGTAAACCAAATTGCGTGTAACTTGGGGCAGTGGTAGAGAAACAGCAGATGAATAGGGTGAGTATTGTACCTCTCAGGAAAAGGGAAATTTTCATGATGCCTGTGTTCTATTTTCGTGGATTTTATTACAGTAAATATACCACAAGAACTGTAACCTGTCACGTCTTTTGCGGAGGGTGTGTAAATATTTTGTCTAAAGTTGTAGATGTCACCCGTACGGGGTTCTCTGTTGGTGCCTAAACGTGTTCTACGGAGATGTCATCCTTACAGGGTTGAAGGGAGAGCAGGTCAAGGATCAGGAGTATATGCATCTGCGAGAAAAATAGGTGCTGAATGCCAAGCACTTTACACACCCTTTTGCGGAAAAAAACAGGCGTATCCTATAGTTTTGAAATAAAAGCAATCGTGGAGAAATCTGAGTCGATTGCTGCGCTCAGTTAGAAAGGATCGATCTGTTTATGGAACAGCTTTTCGCCGTTTTTGATGGTAAAAATTACCGCACTTTTTGTTGGATGCCGATTTTTGTCATAACTGGCAATGGTCGTTGCGCCGATGTAATTCTGAGTCGCGGCGAGTTGCTGACGGATTTTATCCGAGTCAAGGCTGCCTGCGCGCGCAACTGCTTCAAAAAGCAGCTTGACGGCATCGTAACTGACACCAACACCGCCAGTTGGTGTAACCTCATAGATGGATTCGTAAGTGTCAACAAAAGCGCGCGCTGCGGGTTCATCTGTGTCTGGCGAGAAATGTCCACTGAAGAAACTACCTTCTAATTCAGCCTCTTCGTTATCAAATAGAAGTTGACTGTCCCATGAATCCGCTCCGAGGAAAACCGTGGGTTCACCAGTTGTGTTTTGCAACGGTATTGCCCGCGCCTGTTGCGTTATCAACGTGATGTCTTGAACAAAACCCGCTATGAAAAGGGTGTCGGGTTTCGCAGCTGCAATACGATTGAGCTGCGCCGTAAAATCTACCGTATCGACTTCGTAGAATTCATTGGCGACAATTTCACCACCCAAGCTAAAATTGCGTGTAAAAAATTCAGCGATGCCTTCCGTATAGATATCCCCGCTTCGCGTAATAACGGCGGCGGTCGTCATGCCGAGATCTGTTTCCGCGAACCGTGCCATGACGGCACCTTGGAAACTGTCCGTGAAGGACGCCATGAAGACGAAATCGCCAGCGTTTGTTACGTTGGGATTGGTCGCTGTCGTGGTAATCATCGGGATCCCATAACGCTGTGCGATTGGACCTACCTCAACGGCATGAGACGAGCGATTGGGTCCAATGAGTGCAATAATTTCGTCTTCAACGATGAGTCGCTCAGCGATTTGGATGGAGACTTCCGGTCCTGCTTCCTTGTTGATATGTCCGATCAATTCGACCTGCATCCCAAGAAGACCCCCTTGCTGGTTAATCTCTGTTACAGCCATCTCTGCACCGTTTGGATAGGTAACGCGTTCGCCTGCGACAACGAAACCGATCTTAAGGGTTTCTTCTTGTTGTTGAGGCGTAACAATTTTTTGGATGCGGTCACACCCGATTGATATTGCAAGCAATACGCTAAAACCAATGAACACTAAGAATTTCCGCATAGTGATAAAGTCCATAGAAAAAATGGTTTC
>JAPOOP010000335.1 GCA_026713385.1 Candidatus Poribacteria bacterium
ACCGAACCGCAAGGAAAAATTAAAAAATGAAGCAACACCTCTTATGTAATATTTTGAAAATCTGTATCCATCTCTCACTTATCGTAGCTACTGCCCTTGTGATAGGATGTGGTGAGAAAGAGAACAGGGACATTATTGACGCGCGAGCCGCTATTGTTCGCGGGGATTATGCTGCCGCAGAAGTAGCGGTTCAGAAGACAGACACTGGGAATCAGGAGGCGCGGTATCTGAAGGCTTTCTTACAAAACCGAACGCGCGCCGAGACAGAAAATTGGCACCAAGCGATTGCACAATCGAACACTTATCTTGAATCTTTGGCGACAGACATCCTCGCTATTTCGTTGCAAGAAGATCCGGATTCTGACGAACTGGATCGACAAGAAAGACTTGTCCGATCGCAGAACGCCATCTCTGGACTCTTCGCTGTGTCGCTTGCTGAAGCCGTCGAACAACGTCCAGAATTGCTCTCTGAACTCGTCGCGCATGCGGATGCTGCTGTCGTTATAGGGCTTTTAGCCGCAGAAAAATGCTATCAACCCAACGCGCTTGCAGCAGTCTCGAAACTCGCCATGAAACTCGGAAATGGGGAAGCAGTTGTTGAACTGTTGCGGCAGGCGACGCACCATACAGATACAGCCATACAAAAAGAAGCAGTCCGTTATCTCGGTGCGATGCGAAACCCTGAACTTATCCCAATCTTTGAAGAAGCTCTTGCTGAAACGAAGAATGCCCCTGAGGTTGCCTACAGAGCAATTGTGGCACTGGAACAATCAATGGGTTCTGTTGTTGAAAGTGCAGCCATTGTACCGGGACTCCAACTCGCCCTCAGAAACAATAGCGCGCAAGTACGAATGCACGCCGCTAAACTCCTTGGGAGCATTCAAGCAGAAACGGCTGTTCCCGATCTCGTCCGACTTCTCGCAGATCCGAACAGTTACGTCAAAGATACCGCTATAGATGCGCTGAATCGTATAGGGGAACCCGCCGTTGCTCCACTACTTGAGGTGTTGGACACTGGTGCGCGAAACCTCATCCCTGATGAGGACATCGGCTTTGCGACGGAATACCGGTACATCGCGAGTGCTTACATTGATGGTTTGTGGATGAAAAAATATAGGATCGGAACCTTATCAGCCGCAATCCAAGCACTCGGGTTACTCAAATTGGGAGATGGGGTGGAACCACTCATAAACGAGTTGGCAAACGAAGACTTGCAGGATGAAGCATTGGCAGCACTCGTCGAGATGCGAGGCGTTGCTGTCCTACCGATGATTGACGCGCTCAAAAACAGTTCAAGTGAAATTCGGGTGAAAGTCGCTGACGCACTTGGGCAAATCGGTGATCGGCGTGCAATCGTTCCACTTATTGAAGCATTAGACAGCGACCCGTACAAAGAGGTAAAAGCACTTGCAGCGGTCGGGCTTGGTAATATGCGTGCCCGTGGTGAGAATAACAGAGCAGTCATCGCTCTCACGAACGCGCTTTCCTATGACGATACTACCGCGACAAATGCAGCGGAGGCACTCGGAAAAATCGGCGTATCCACAGATGATGCCGTTCAAAATTTGATTGTCATAGCGATGGAAAAGAATATGCGAGAAACCTTACGTGTGGCGGCTCTTACGGCACTCTGGCGACTCAAGCCTGAAGAAGCAACACAACCGATGCTACTTCTGATGTTCAGTGACGAGACCAGTCCGACCCTACGCGCGAATGCTGTTAAGGTGTTGAGCCGAATCCAAGCTCCGGAAACGGTTCCTGTGTTACGCTGGGTCCTTTCCACACAATTTGACGAAATTTCAGATTTCCAACGGCACATGAAGCGGGAGTACAAAACGCTGGATGTGCTCCGAACACAGGTTGACTCCTTTCAGATTCAATGGACGCCTGACTATCCACGCGCAAACTATCGGACATGGGGTGAACTCAAACCGATTCCAAGTCTTGTTCGGAGTGAA
>JAPOOP010000511.1 GCA_026713385.1 Candidatus Poribacteria bacterium
AGCGTTGATAAGCTCGCGGAGTTCAAGGGACGAGCAGGTGTTGAAATAACGGGTCCCGTCACCGTTGAAAGCCGAGCGAAAGATTGGCTGACAGCGTGGAATCAGTTCTGGCACTACGTATAGTTACTCGTCAAGAACATCGAGCGGATCGCCAGAGGCATCTGCGCGTTCTAAGATTTCGACCTCGTAGCCGTCTGGATCGGTGACGAATGCCATTTTCATTCCACCCGATGTGAATTGATCGCGCCATTCATCGGGCCAAATTTCCAATCCAGCTTTCTCTAAACCGTCGCAAAATTCAACAATATCTGGAACACCAATAGCAAAGTGCATCAGATCCTCTTGAACCTGAAGCTCAAAATCCGGTGAATAGGTTAACTCTAACGTGTGTGCATTGCCCGGGAGTTCAAGATGCACGATCTGGTTGCCTGCTGGAGATTTATCGCTCCGACTCAGGACTTTGAAGCCCATGTGGTCACAATACCAATTGATGGAACCGTCAAGGTCGCTGACGCGAACCCGTGTATGTAAAAAAACTGCCATACGAGTCTCCTTTTTGAGAATTATGGAAATATAATAGCATACGTCACAAATTTTGGCAAGAAATTGGGAACGTTTTCGGGCGGGTTTTTGGTTGAAAATTATAATTGCATCATCTACAATGATGATGCAATTATAGTAGAGAAATCTCATTATATGAACGTATATCAGCATCTTGTTAATGCTTACCCATAGGACACTTAAGATGACCCGAAAAACCGATAGACCGAACGTCCTCTTTATTATGTCGGACCAGCACCGATACGATTATCTGGAGACTGACGAGAATGCGCCTACCGCACTCAATACCCCAAACTTACGACGCTTGGCGGAAGCGGGTGTGAGTTTCCCAAACTGTACAGTGAATGCCCCTGTTTGTGCACCGTCCCGTATTGCCCTCGCATCGGGATTGCAACCTTCACGAGTGGGCGCAGTAGATAACGGAAGTTTCCTGCCTGCTACCGTGCCGACTTACTATCAGCAACTCCGCGATCATGGCTATCGCGTTGGGTGCGTCGGTAAACTGGATCTTGCCAAGCCCGATGGCTACAACGGACGCTACGGTGATCGTCCACGCACCTATAGTTGGGGGTTCACACATCCTGAAGAGTGTGAAGGCAAAATGCATGCTGGAAGTTCACAAACGCCTATCGGTCCTTATACGCACTACCTCCAAGAGCAAGGTATGCTCAAGGCATTCCATGAAGATTATCAGAAACGCAGTGGGAGTGGCTGGATAAAAAACGGTTCTCACGATTCTGTTCTCTCGACTGAGGATTTCGCCGATACCTATATCGGCAGACGCGCAACCGAATTTATTGAAACGATCCCTGATGATTTCCCATGGCACATGTTCGTGAGTTTCGTCGGACCGCACGATCCCTTCGATCCGCCAACGGAGTACGGGGATAAGTATCGGAATGCAGAGATGCCTCCCGCTATCGTTGACGATATGGAAGGAAAACCTGAATGGGTGAAACGACGCGTCGTTGATGTTAGTTCTGAGGAGGTTACCCTAACGCGACAACAGTACTGCGCCGCGACGGAACTGATTGATGACCAAATCGGAGAAATGCTTCGCGCACTTGAGGAGCGCGGAATGCTCGACAATACCTATATCATTTATTCAAGTGATCACGGAGAGATGCTCGGTGACCACGGGCTTTATACGAAGAGCGTCGCGTATGAAGCGTCGCTCAGGGTGCCACTGCTCGTCGCCGGACCCGGCATTGCAGGAAACCAGACTTCTGAGAGTTTAGTCGAGTTGATTGATTTGAATCCGACGATATGTGAGTTAGCGGGTGTGCCTGTACTGCCGCGTATTGACGCGAGATCTATCGCACCTGTCCTTCGTGGTGAATCCCAAACACACCGCACCGAAACCGTGAGTGCCCTCCGAAACTTCCGGTGTATTCGGACAGCAACGCATAAACTCATCGAAAACTACAGCGATGTGACGGAGTTATACGATTTAGAGAACGATCCGTCAGAACTGCACAACATTGCCGAATCGGAACGCGAGATCGCTCGGAGACTCAGTGGTCGTTTGGGGTGGCGGTTCCGGGCGGAGTTAGGCACAGATTGAATAAATTCGGATGGATACAAACCTGACTTATGACGCAAAGCGTGCGTACCATCATATCACGCATCTCTCCTTTCCAAGACTGGTGGGCAGTTCTGGTGAGGCAAAAGCGCAAGACTACATCGTTCAGCAATTCACAGTATTAGGACTTGATGTCTCGCGGGAATCTTTTTCTTTTTCGAAGTTTCCCGCGGAGGTATTACCTCGTCTCCTCTGTGGTATTTTCGTTCCTGTAGTGCTTTCCGTGCCGTGGCTCGGTGGCCGGTTTCCGATACCTGTATGTCTTGCCTGCTTACTCAGTCTTACCGTAGCATTGCTTTGTACCCAGTGGCAGAAACGGTTTGAAGGGGTGTATGATGTCGGTAGAAAGTATCATTCGGAGAACATTGTTGCGACAAACGGTAGGAAACCGAATGATAAAATCCCGGCGTTGCTATTCGTCGCACATTACGATTCCAAATCACAGGTATTGCCAATTGCCGTCCGGGCTGTGGCTTACGGTATAGCGATTGTCGGACTTATTGTCCTGACAACTGTAATGGTGATAGAGGTCGCTACCGTCGCTTGGTTCCCCGATTACATTACCCTTGTCTGGCTACCCGATTTCATTGTGTGGGGTGCCGCTGGAATTACCACACTTTGTTTGCTACTTTTGCAAATCAATTTCACGCAGAACCACTCTCCCGGAGGTTTTGATAATGCATCTGGCGTTGGTGTTATGCTTGAAGTGGCGCGTGTCGTGATGGCGTGTGATGAGGAAAAATCTATTACATTCCTCGCTGCTGGTGCTGAAGAGTACGGTATGTGCGGCGCATTACGCTATATCCAAAAACATGCTGATGAATATGACCAATCAAATACCTATGTAATCAATTTAGACGGACTCGGCGTTGGTAACGGCGTTAACGTCGTTACATGCTATGGAATCCCGGCGGTTCGGACTACAGATATGTTAGCTGAGATGTTCCAAACCTCGGGCAAAGCACTCGGTATACAGGTTTTAGAGCGGTATTTACCGATTGGTGTCGGATTAGACAGCATTCCGATTGCAAGTCATGGATTTGAAACGGTTACATTGACAGCGGGAAATGTGGGACGTGTCGCGCTAAAAGTCCATTCAAAGCGGGATAGATGTGATTTGCTTGACGTGAAAAGTCTACAACAGGTAGGTGAGTTAATTGTCGATGTCGTTGAACGTGCATAAAAATCCACTTATAGTTACGGGTGTTATCCTCGCCGGTGGTAAGAGTCGCCGGATGGGAGAGAATAAGGCGATGATGCGGCTCGGCGACAATTCACTCATCGGGCATGTTATCCGCTGTATGCGCCTTGTTACGGACGAACTCCTGCTTGTCACCAACAGCCCTACTGAATACGCACACCTCGGTGTGTCTATGCACGGCGATCTTCTTCCAGGCACTGGTGCGTTGGGAGGCATCTATACTGGTTTGACGCACGCTTCGCACGATACTG
>JAPOOP010000142.1 GCA_026713385.1 Candidatus Poribacteria bacterium
CATTGCGGCACAATGAGTGAGTCCGCGTAAGTATGAATTATGGGTGATGACTTTTCCTGTGGGTGGGTTTGGAGTACCACTTGCCGTGAGATAATTTCTGCCCCGGCAGACAGTTGGAGCCATGTATTTTCAGCAGATAGTATCTGTCTTGCTTGCTGTAGTAAGGTTACCTTCACCGGCGCGAGTGTATACACTTCGACAAATCGCGTAACCGTCCCGTCTGTGACGAGCAACCCTCGTTGGAATGGCGTGAGGCGTGCAAGGTTAATTTCTTTTAACGTTGTTGGTTTATCTTCTTGTGCGACAAAGAGTGCTTTCATGCGGGTATTGACGAAAGTTCCTGATTGTGCAATTGTGTCTGTTTTCATGATCAGAGTTCTCTTTCTTTCTGGAGGAAACACGTTCACGCAAAGGTGCCATGAATGTTTAGGTTTGTTGTTCAATTTAGACACGTAAGTCTGAAAAAAAGTTCGTGAATATGCATTTGACATACTGATCGTAATGGCGTATACTATGGACAAAACTACATCTTAACGAAGTGAACGTTATGATTCTTGATGATGTTTACGCCTAAAAGTGAAAGTTTTAAACAAATCTATATTTCTCTTCTTAATCAGTGCCTTTTTACTTTTCGGCGGTTTCGCTGTAATCGCAGAAGAACTTCCTTTATCTCTCGGCGGACATCTCGCCGCGCAAGGCAACCACGATGCTGCCATTACCGAGTATAAGCGTTTCCTCTTTTTCCATCCAGATGATGCGCGTATGAGTGAGGTATATTACAATATCGGACTCGCCTATAGAGCACAAGGTCTGTGGACAGAAGCAGCCACTTCTTTGCGTACAGCTACATATCTCGCTAATGGTGACGAAACAAAATCGGAATACCAACTGGAACTCGCTGTGACACTGATCGCCGCGCAGGACTATGATCTCGCCCGGTTGGAATTGGTTAAGGTGACGATGCGAGCACCTTCCGCACAGTTGTACCGCCGCGCACTTTTCTTGCAAGCCGTTGCGTATATCTATCAGTTTCGATGGGAGGAAGCACGGGAATCACTGCGAAACTATACTACCGATGAGAGATTGGATATGCTCTTTGATGCCGCTACTGATATACCGCTGAAATCTGCCAGACTTGCGAAGGTATTATCGTCAATTTTCCCCGGTGCTGGACAGGTCTATGTAGGCGATTGGAAGGATGGGTTAAATGCAATTGCGCTGAACGGCGCGCTCGGTTTTCTCACCGTCGACGCGATATTGGATGGACATTATGTAGATGCGGCATTGTTCGGAGGATTCATTTTCTGGCGTTACTACCGAGGTAACACCTTTCGTGCTGGACAGGCAGCGGAGTTGTTTAATAAACAGCGAATTCAGCAAGCGGCTGATGCGATCTTACAGCGACTTCAAGAAATTGTTGGCACGCCTTAATCAGCTATCAGAGTACAGCATTGAAAGTTATTTCAAATATGCCTGAAAATGAAAGGATAGAAATTCACGTAGCGAGTCAAGAGACACACGGCGAAAGGTGGGATGCAGATACAGCCATTCGGATATACATGAATAAGCAAATAAAACAGCCAAAGACAATGTTTGAGTTCTTTGGGAAGTATCCTGACACTGCGAACCTTATCCTTACAGAACTGCAAACGAACATGTCAGCGGCAGAATACAGTCAATGGCGGGCAGATACGAAGGCATGGCTCGAAACAGAGAACGCTGAATATGAGCGTATCAAAAACACGTATGGAATCGACCCAGACGCGCTTGAAGCTATTGAGGACACACTCGTTGATGAATAGTCAATCGGATTTAAGCGCTGCCCAGGTAGTCGAGGCTTTGCCTTGCAGGTCAACAGGGAGCATGGAGACAAAGCGGAAGAGCGACTGGTTGTAAATGACGTGAACATCAGCATTACTCAATCCAATACCAAAGACACCGACATCATCAACAATCGCTTTCCCTTTGAATTTTCCAACGATGTAGATTTCAGCGGTTTCTCCGCCAACCGGCAACGACCGACCTTCTTTTTGGGCAACGATCTGACCATCAACAAAGATTTTATGGACACCAAAATACTGCGTGTATACAATATGATGCCACTTGTTAAGGATCGCTTGCGGTTCAGATTTAAAACCAAAACCCCTTGCTGAGATTTCACCGACAGGCCCAGTATAAAAAGATGTGTACCGGAGGATACTTCCTGACTCAACATCAAAAGTCCGCATGCTACGCGCTGTCTCTGGGTCTGAACCGATAAATTCAAACTGGAGTGCCCCTTCGTTTCCGAATGTCTCCATCTTGACCCACGCGACAAAAGAGACAACATTATCAGCAACACGAGGCATCGCCCCTATTTCAGATTTAGCATATTGGTCATCTTCAATGACAAGTCCTTTCCCGTGTTTTCCATCATGCGTGATCCATGTTTTTCTTAATTCGGTAAGGGTTTTTTGTGGTGTTTCAAAGTCATAGATGGCAATGATTGGTGAATTGGCGACCGCAGCAACAGTAACACTGAGTGTAAGTAACACCGAAAATAGCAATTTAAACATAGGTTCCTCCAAAAATGTGATAGAATGTAGTATATCTTATGTGTCAAGGGACTGTCAAATGAAAAAACTAATCGAAGGTATCATTGTGAGACCGAGTGGCGGGACAGCCTCAGCACGATTGCCGATTCCGGGGGTATCGGGCACTGTTGTCAGAGCGAGTCCAGGCTCTTCAATTTTCAAACCTACCTGACCGAACCGCAAGGAAAATTAGGACGTGTTCTGCGGGTTTCTTGAAATCATGGTTTTTCTCAGTCAAGAAATCTGTCTGGGTAAAATAATCGAAGCATTTAGCACGTAATGTAATGGAATGCGGATATACGGAAAGGGGCA
>JAPOOP010000490.1 GCA_026713385.1 Candidatus Poribacteria bacterium
AATTTACCAAGAACGACCTTTAAAACGAGTGCAGCGATGTCGATACGAGAAGAACCTAAAAGCAATTGCGGTCTGTTTGGTGCCAGTCCTTCTGCAAGAAAAAAAGGCTTTAAACGCGTTTTGTAATCCGATGGCAGATCCGCGAAATTCACCCACGGTGGGTTCCCGATAAGAATATCATACTTTCCTGCGTGCGACTCTATAACCACATCTTGACAAAAGAGTTGGGATACTGGGAAATCAACGCCAAATTCTTGTTTGACCTTTTTTTTAAACCACACCAGATGTGCAGAGTTTATCTCAATGAGCGTTAGGCGTGACAAGCGTTCGGGGGTGACAGGGACACCTCTACGATGTGCAATGTCCAGAAGTGCGAGAACAAATGCCCCTTTCCCTGCTGTGGGGTCACAGATGTGCGCACCATTAATCCACGCGTCAAAGATGTCCCACTTGTCGATGAGCCACTTTGCCCATTTCAGCGGCGTAAAAACCTCTCCAATTCCAGTTGATTTATCCAACATAGTTTGCAAATTTGGGGACCGTAAGAGTGGCATCTCGGTCGCGATTCTCAGTTGTAGAAACTATTTCCGAATCGCGACCTTCCACTTGATTTATTTTTTATCGAGTTGCCTTCACCCTTGCCCATGTCGTTGCCAGTTTCCCTTCCGGTTCAACGGCGAAAGCCTCGTCCCATCCATTCAGTAACTGCTGAATCTCATCCGCCTCAAGGGCACGACTGACAAGAACAATCTCGTCAATGCCACCGGTAAACGACTCTGGACCGAATTTGAGTTGCAATACCTCACCTACGGCAACTTTGCCACCCCACTCCGGTTTCCAGTCTGCCTTGTCGGCTGACAATGCGCCTTTTTTGCTTTCGGGTTCGCCATCAACGTACATCTCGACGTTTTTTCCGTCGTACGTTCCGGCGACATGATACCACTTCCCTTGTTCAAGTTCTGTTTTCCCATAGAATCCAGGCGTAATGCCGTTGGTGGTCCAGACTCTGAAGGAAAAACCATCAGGGATTGGTTCACCACCGGACTGGTCTTCTAACAGGTAGGCACCATTTTTTCTGACACCAGTGTCTGAGTCAGCATCGACTCGGAACCAAGCCGCAACTGTCAATTCATCTGACACGCTCTGGAGGCTTTTTGAATCTGAGACATCGATACTACCTGCTCCAGCAGCAACGACAGCCTTACCAAATTTACCATTTTCGAACTTAAAATTTCCGGAAATCTTTCCATCATTGCCGTTGTCTGTTGCATCTTTAACATCGCCTTCAAAGAGCCATACACCAACGATTGCTGGATCGTCCTCTTCTAATGCCCATGAAACGGCACAAAGACATAAAAGCAATGCAACACCTATATACAATAATTTCATTTGAAATCCTCCATGAAATGCGAAATGCCCAAAATCTTGTCGCGCACAAACCTTAATGTGAAATGTCAGGTAAACAGGTTTTCCTGTATCCGTTCTGTATAAAGTATTATATCATATCTCTCTTTTTTTATCAGACGCTTTTTCGACAGGACTAACATTAGTTCAGTGAAAAAGCCGCCCTTTCTTTGTCTGAACTTGGACATGACAAATTTTCTTGTAGATTCACGTGAAACATGCTACACTTTAAGACATCTTTGGACACTATGCTATGAGAAGGTAAAAAGAGGGTAATCAGATGGTTCAACATAACACACCGCGCGCATTTCATGTAATGACAAAACCGATCGGACCGATATGCAATTTGGATTGCGAGTACTGCTTTTATCTCGATAAAGAGAAGCTCTATCCAGAAACGCGTTCCTTCCGCATGACTGACGAAATTTTGGAGAACTACGTTAAACAATATATCGATGCACAGGATGTCAACGAAGTTACGTTCGCATGGCAAGGCGGCGAACCTACGCTAATGGGCGTAGACTTCTTCCGACAGGCGGTCAGATATCAGCAGAAACATAGACGTCCCGGTATGCAGATTCAGAATTCGTTTCAGACGAACGCTACCCTCCTCGACAATGAGTGGGGCGAGTTCTTCAAGCGGAACAAATTCTTAATCGGGGTGAGTATCGATGGACCGCCGGAAATTCACGATAAATACCGCTACGACAAACGTGGTAGACCATCCTCTGAACAGGTAATTCGCGGGTTGCGTGTCTTGCAACAGTATCGGGTCGACTACAATATACTTTGTGTTGTCAATAAACATAACGCTGAGTATCCGATGGAGGTCTATAACTACTTCAAAGAACTTGGCGCAGAGTTTATGCAGTTTATTCCAGCCGTTGAGAATTTCGGTGGAAAGAATGTGTCCCCGCGTTCCGTCACAGCGCGGCAGTACGGCAAATTCCTTTGCACTATTTTCGATGAATGGGTCGTGAACGACATCGGAAAAATTTTCGTTCAGATTTTCGATGTGGCATTAGAGGCGTGGTTGGGTTATAATCCGAGCCTCTGCGTTTTCAATGAAACCTGCGGTGATGCACTCGCAATCGAGCATAACGGTGACCTCTACTCTTGCGACCATTTCGTTACATCTGATTATCACGTCGGAAACATTGCGGAAAACACTATTGCTGAGATGGTGGATTCAACGTTCCAACGCAAATTCGGGACGGATAAGCGGGATACACTTCCCGAATACTGCCGGAGTTGCGAAGTGAAGTTCGTCTGCAATGGCGGCTGTCCAAAGAACCGATTTATCAAAACGCCTACGGGTGAAGACGGCTTGAACTACCTCTGCGCTGGCTATAAGCAGTTTTTCAATCATATTGACGAACCTATGAAGATGATGGCTTCCGCACTTCAGGCGGGACGACCTGCGAATAGTATTATGCCTATCTTGCGACAACGTCAGCAGGAGAAAACAAGCACAAGTGCCTCAATAGGTTCACAGAAAGTCGGACG
>JAPOOP010000141.1 GCA_026713385.1 Candidatus Poribacteria bacterium
CGCTCACACCCTAATAGATAAATACTTAGAAGAGCGGATAGAATAACCGAGGTTAAAATGAAAATTCTCACACGCATAATGTGGTGTTTCTCCTTTTGGCGAAAAATAGAAAATGTTTGAAAAATATTTGGGTTTGTGGTAACCTCTTACGCAATAAAAACAATAACAGACACCACCGATTTTGTCAAGTTTTGAAACATATCTATTAAGGTTAAGAGGTCGTGGTCGGGCGTTTGTGGCGGTGGCTAAAAAAAATTAGAATTATCGTCGTAGTCAATGGAGCCGCGCCTTTACAACGGAAAAAGTAACCCAAAGCGCGTAGCTTGCAACAACGGCGCAAGCGACTCTAACGCGAAAACCGTCAAAGTTCAAATTGCCGTTACTGCTCCGCAAGGAAAAATTAAAAAATGGAACTCGGTTTTTTCACAATGCCTTTGCATCCACCCGGCAGTGACACCACCAAAACGCTTGATGATGATATTGAGCAGATGGTAATACTGGACGAGTTGGGCTATAAAGAAGCGTATGTTGGTGAGCATTTCACGTTTACGTGGGAAAATATTCCGTCTCCCGATCTCTTTATTGCGAAAGCGGCTGCGATGACAGAAAACATCGTCTTCGGCACCGGGATTACCTGTATGCCGATACACAATCCTGCCGTTGTCGCGCATCGCATCGCGCAACTCGATCATCAAACGCACGGACGTTTTCATTGGGGTGTCGGATCAAGTTCTACACCGAGCGATGCGGAGATGTTTATGGCAGACGGGGACAGACGGCAGTCGACCCGGGAAGGAATTGAAGCCGTACTCAAGATTTGGACAGACCCGGAACCCGGACATTACAAAAGCGATTTCTGGGAATTTAAAATTCCTCAAGACCGCCCGAACATTGTAAGTGTCCACATGAAGCCTTATCAGAAACCGCATCCGCCGATCGCAATGGCGGGATCGTCCCCTAAATCCGATACGCTCGTTCTTGCTGGCGAACGTGGTTGGATTCCGATGAGTATTAATCTCGCACATGTTACTACTATCAAGACCCACTGGGATGCCGTTGCAGAAGGCGCGGAAAAGGCGGGTTTATCGCCGTCTCGTTCGACATGGCGTATCGCTCGCGAGGTCTACGTTGCAGATACCACCGAACAGGCGCGGAAAGAAGCACTTGAAGGCACACTCGGACGCGATTTTAGGGACTATTGGTTTAACTTATTTAGCCCAGGTAACTTCAAACCGGATCCGGACATGGACGATGCCGACATGAGCCTTGAACATCTGTTAGATACCTTGTGGATTGTTGGGAGTCCAGATCACGTTGCAAACCGTTTACGTCAACTCTATGAGGAAGTCGGTGGTTTTGGAGTCTTACTCGCCATGGGACACGAGTGGGAGCCGAAGGAACAGTGGTTGAACTCAATGACGCTCCTCAAGAATGAAGTGATGCCGCAACTGGCGGATTTGACATAGGAGTAGGGTCTTTAGAAAGCCCACATGCGGCTTTCTCCCGCCGTGTGCCGTTGCCTTTTACGACTTGTAGCAGTCGAAACCAGGAAACTTCTTATGACTACCCTCATGGCAAGTGCCGCAGAGACTGTGATTACCTCCATCAAGGACAGACCTGAGGTTTACGCTGAGTTGTATGCGCGCGCGTTGGTGCTCGCTGATGGTGAAAAACAACTCGCTATCGTAACAGCCGACTATGGGCAGTTCACACTTCAGTACAACAAAGTATTGCTTGAAGCGATTCAGCGTGCTACAGGCATACCACCAGAGCATGTCGTCATTAACTGTAGCCATACGCATAACGCTCCGGGTGTTGACAGTCGGTGGATGAGTGAAGAATCTGAGGCGTGGTTGGCGACGTGTCTTGCTGAGTTGGTGAAGGATGCGGTGGGCAAGCTTGAGTCGGCGACTTTACGCGTCGGACGTGCTCCCGTCCAAGTCGGCTACAACCGTCGCATAATGAATGACGAAGGCTATATTACCATGGCACCCAACCCTGAAGGTTC
>JAPOOP010000509.1 GCA_026713385.1 Candidatus Poribacteria bacterium
CGCGCCTTTCTCTAAAAATGATATGGTTTATGTGTGAATGTATACGGATAGCATACTATTTTTCAAAACAAAACGCAATCAATATTTTAACTGAACGCTCTCAATAACATTCGGTTAGCAGTGGTCAATCGTCGTAAATTATCAGATAGCGAGATTGAGATACCTCATCGCTGGTGATTTCCAAACCTCGACAACTCAGAGAGTCTAATTAATTCTATAATCTACCATAAATAGCCTGAATAACTCTGGATTTCCTATTGACATTCAGTCCTGGATATAGTATCATTGAGGAAATTAGGTATAGGCATACTGATATTTATCGGATAGGCTATAGAAACGTATAAACAGATGCAGAAATGGTATGAAAACAAAAAACTTCTAAACACGTTCATCGTTTTGATGTGTGTCAGTTTTATCGCTTACTTTTTCTTTCACTGGAAATGGGGATTGCCGCTATTCCTGTGCGGCGGTACCGCAATCATGGTGAGAGGGGTCGTAAAAATTACGATGCGAATGCGAAGTAGGAAAAGGCACAAGGAACATTAGAAAGGCACGATCCAAACGCACGTTGTTTCTCCACAAGGAAAAATTAAAAAATGGAAAGACGAACGTTTATAAAACTGAGCGCGATGAGTGCCGCAGGAATGGTCCTGCCCGTTCAATTGGAAGGACACGCGGCAGCGGCATCACAATTGAAGCCGAGCACGCTGATAACCCCGAATGCCGATTTCTACATCCTACAGATCGGCGATCCTGCTGAACTTGACGCAGCGGCGTGGCGATTGGTAATCACCGGTCTCACCGAAAAACGGATACCACCGCTGCGACTTGAAGACATTACGGCGATGGAGTCTGTCACGGCGATGCGAACCCTGAAGTGCATCGGCGATCCGATCGGTACGGAACAGATGAGCAATGCGGTGTGGAAAGGCATTCGATTGCGCGATCTGCTTGAGAGCGTCGGACCAACACCAGAAGCCGAAGTGGTTGTTTTCCGATGTGCGGATGGCTACCATACGGCGATTCCTTTGGAAGACGCGATGCGTGAAGAGACACTTCTCGCCTATGAGATGAACGATGAACCACTACCGACTGAGCACGGCTTCCCAATCCGATTGCTTAACCCGGGGCATTACGGCACGAAAAATCCGAAATGGATAATGAACATCCAGTTGGCGAAGGAACACGAAAGTTATTGGGAGAAACGGGGCTGGGATCCGATCGCGAACGTGAAACTCGCCACAATGATTGGAACACCGAGTGAAGGCGAAGAAATTCCCGGCGGTAAGGTCTACACAGTAAGCGGTGCAGCGTTCGATGCAGGCAACCACGGCGGCATCAAGAAGGTGGAAGTTAGTATCGACTACGGACAGACATGGGAAGAGGCAGACATTTGGGCGAAAGATACCCCGCTGGCGTGGGTGCTCTGGAAATGGAATTGGCAGGTTCCTGAGAAATCGGGGTTTCCTGTTGAGATTTATGCGAGAGCCACAGCCAACAATGGTGTCACGCAAGATGAAATCGGAATCGAAGTAGAACCGGTTGGCGCGACAGGCTATCACATGATTGACGCAGCGATTGTGATGCCATAACGTAGGAGGGGTTTTCAACCCCGATACCTTGATGCGCCTAAAACCTATCCAATTGCTCACCGTTTATCTGCCAGTCCTACTGATTGATCTCGCCTTTAGCAGTATTCTAACCAATACCTCTTTTTATACCAGTCATTTAGGACTCTCCACAACCTTCCTTGGTGTGTTGATGGCAGTAAGCACAGGGTGTTTCGCAGTCCTTGCGATTCCACTCGGTAGACTCTCGGATCGGATAGAGCGTCGATATATCCTTTACGCCGCGTGCCTCATACTTGGAGCAGTCAGCATAGGACTTGCCTTTTGTCGAAACAGCGGACATCTGATGAGCATCTTCCCCGGAATCGGTGTAAGCATGGCACTCTTCTTTCCTGCTTACGAGGCGTGGCTCGCTGAACAAGAAGGTGAAGGCGAATTAATCCACCGAATTATGCTCTTCAATCTATTCTGGAGCATCGGCATGACCCTGGGTCCGGCGTTGTCGAGTTATCTGTACGGCAGTGCGAATCCATTCAGACCTTTCTATCTCGCCGGTATCTTCGCTGGACTCACCTTAGTGACGATTTGGGCTTCTCGTATTACCAAATCCGATTCACCAGATCTATCCGTCCACACCGATGAGTCCGACCCAGAATCACCTGAGATACTGTATCCACTCCTACCCGTTCGGATGACTTATCTCCATTTGGCTCGATGCGCGAATTTTGTCTCCTGGTTCTCGCTCGGTGTGCTCCGCCAACTCGCGCCAAAACTCATGTTGGAGATGGGAATACGCCCGACAATATACGGAAATTTGATGTTGACACTCGGTGGTGTTAAAACACTGGCGTTCGTTGTCCTTGGGACCGGGTACTCGACGCGGTGGCATTATCGTTTTAGTCCGTTACTGATTGTTCAACTGCTGGCAATTCTGAGTTTCCTCGGAATCGGGTTGACGCAACATATTATTCTCTGGGCTTTTGCATTTGCGATTATCGGTGTATCTGTCGCGTTTACTTACTTTAGTAGTCTCTACTACGGGCTCGATCGGCATGCGGATAAAGGGAATAAAAGCGGATGGCACGAAGCCATATTAGGGGGCGGGATCCTGTTAGGTCCGTTCCTTGGCGGTATCTCAGCGGACTCATCATTAGGCGTTCAGAGTCCTTACCTGCTCTGCGCAGTGGCAATCGCTATCGCGATTCTCATAGAGATTCTGATTCTGTTCAAGAATTCTCGACATCGCGGAAACACGCCATCACGATGATCGTGACCGCGTGACCTACGAAAGCAAATTCGCCTTGATGTAGTCTTCATCAGGCGTAACACCGAGACCTGGACCGTCCGGGACCGTGACGACGTGATCGTGGATTTGGACACCGCTTACTGCCATGGTTTCCAGGAAAGCCGGCGCGTTGAGTTCCGCGGGGAGAACAAGATCCAAAGTTGAAAAGAGATGAACGCTTGCGATGAATCCGATTCCGGCTTCTGTCAATCCACTCCCGAGAAGTTCAAGTGAATTGGCTTCGGCGATAGGCACGCTCTTAAGACATTCACTTAACCCACCAGATTTGCACACCTTCAAAACGACAGCATCTGCGCACTCCAAGCGTGCGATCTTCGCTAAATCGAAGTAGGTGAAACACCCTTCGTCTATGGCGATCGGAATCGAGGCATCTTCTCGGACCCGTTTCATACCGAACCAATCTTGACTTGCCACGGGCTGTTCCATGCAGTAAATTTCACGAATATCTGCAACCCGCTTCAACAATTCAAGGGCATTCGATGGCGTGTAAGACTGATTCGCATCAATCCAAAGCTTGGCATCTGGAACAGTTTCATGCACTGCGCGCAGGCGTTCTTCATCTTCTGATGGCGTTCCACCAACTTTCACTTTGAAACAGGAACACGGAGATAGGGCTTTTGCCTTCATTCCCATTATCTCCGGCGTATCAATACTCAGGGCATAGCAGAGAGGTAGCGTATCGTGGCGTTTTCCGCCGAAGAGCGTATGTAGTGGGATGTCAAGGATACGTCCACGGAGGTCATGTAAGGCGATATCAACGGCGGCTTTTGCGAAAGGATGTCCATTGCTAACGGCAGGTTTCAACGCCTGATAAATCGCCTCATGGATTTGGTTGAGATTTAATGGATTACGTCCGATCAGCAAAGGCGTAATGTGATGCCGAACCGTGGTTGTAATGGATTCGGTGGTTTCGTAACTCCAAGAAGGGAGCGCGCGTTGTTCACCCCAACCGATGTAACCATCGTCTGTTGTGATTTTGACAAAAACGTGGTCGCCAGCAGAACCAGGGTCTCCGACGAAACCGGTCCCGATATTAAATTTGTCTTTCATCCCGACAGCAGTCGGATAAACATCTACGTGGGCTATTTTGGACATCTGTGAATAGGTTACTCCATTATTACTTCAGATAGGAAAGTGTCGTTATGTTGATTTGTGTGCGGTGCTAACATCTGTATTTTAGCATACATCTCAGCAATTATCAAACATATAGGGTAGGCGTTATCAGTCATCAGCGATCAAGCATCAGTTAGAGAAGATCGCGAGCATAGGGAACATCCAAGCAAAAACACTCGCTCCTGCAGAGACGGAACCGTCAGTGGTGTCTGCGCGTTTAATGCCTATCACACAGAGAATTTCCGTTGACATCTTATCAACTATCCGCTATAGTAATAGGAACACCAGTTGCTCTATGTTGTCACAAGGGAACGATGCATGCTATTTATTATTTTCGTAATTCTCACACCAATCGCCGTTTGGCTGATTCTACACTTTATGTCTCGCCGGAAAGCCAGCACGGAAGTGGCTGAACCGGGAGCACTGATTGAAGTCTGTGCGATCTGTCAAAACGAATTTATGATGAGCGAATTGCTTGAAAAAGAGGTCGGCGGATACAGCAGGGTCTACTGTTTCTGTGGACAATGTATTGAAAACCTCTATAACGAATACCGGAACAAAACAGACACCAATACAGGAGAATAAACTATGTACGATTTAGTTACATTTGGGGAAGCGATGATCCGACTCACCGCGCCGGAGTATATGAGGCTTGAGCAGGTGTCATCGCTCTCAATCACAGCAGGTGGTGCGGAGATGAACGTTGCTGTGAACGCCGCACAACTCGGATTGCGGACTGCGTGGGTATCACGACTCGTAGACAACTGGTCGGGCTACTATATCCGTAACAAGGGACGCGAACTCGGTGTGGATATGTCGAATATCGTTTGGGTCGATTTCGATGGGGTCGGCTTGGAACGGAACGGATTCTATCATCTTGAGTTAGGTGCGGGACCGCGTGCGAGCAGTGTCACCTATGATCGCGGTTATTCTGCGATTTCTAACGTGCAGCTTGGAGAGATTGATTGGGCATCTATTTTTAGCGGTGCACGCTGGTTTCATCTTAGCGGAATTACGCCTGCGTTGTCACCATCTGCGGCTGCCGTTTCAGCAGAGGCACTCAAAGCGGCACGCGCTGCGGGAGTCAAAACGAGTTACGATTTGAACTTTCGTTCTAAATTGTGGAGTGCAGAAGAGGCACAAGCAGCGAACCGACCGATGATGGAGCATATCTCTGTTCTTATCGGTAATGAGGAAGATTTTGAGAAATCACTCGGCTTCGCGGCAGAAGGAGCGACCGATTCCTATAGTAAACTTGAACCTGATAGCTACAAAGCAGTCGCACAACGTGTCAAGGACGCTTTCCCGAACATTGAAATGATCGGTACGACGTTGCGTGATGCCAAAACAGGTTGGTTGAACGATTGGCGGACACTTCTGTATGATGGCGAAGCGTTCTATTTGTCACGTATCTATGAGAACTTGGAATTGGTGGATCGGGTTGGCGGCGGTGATAGTTTCTCATCGGGACTTATTTATAGTCTACTCAACGGAAAATCACCACAAGAAGCAGTCGATTTCGCAGGCGGGTATTCTGCATTGGCGCATACCTTCCCCGGCGACTTTAACTGGGCAACAGCAGACGAGGCAGAAAAAGCGATGGAAGCGGGGAGCGTGCGTATTAGTCGCTAAACAGACAAACTATGGAAACCAAAATTTTTCTCTCTCCTATTTTTGAAAATACCGAATTCGATACTGCAGAACGCCGAGCGGCATTGGCAGACTTAGCGCAATTCGGTGAATTGAGCATCCACCCGCGGGAACTGACTGCGGAACACGCTGATGGCGTTATTGGTGTGATCGCAAGCTCAGTGCCTTTTCATGAAAGTTTCTATCAAGCCGCAGAATCACTCCGAATCATTGCACGTTGGGGTGTCGGATATGAAACCGTTAATGTCGATTTGGCGACCGAATACGGTGTTATTGTCACGATTGCTCCTGAACACATGGTAACCGTCGCTGAATATGCGATTGCACAGTGGTTGGCAACCCTGAAACGGGTCTATACACTCAACAGGGATTCCCACAGCGGGAATTTCGGGCTTATCAAGACGCATGAGGCGATGGGTTCTACACTCGGTTTGTACGGCTTCGGTCGGATTGGGCAAGAGGTTGCGCGTCGTGCGCGTCCGCTTCTCGGTGAACAGGGAAGGCTTTTGGTGTATGATGTTCGTCCGGATATCGCTGAACTCGCTGCAGAATTTGGTGCTGAGGCTGTTGATACACCACTGACCCTCTTCCAAGAGAGCGATACTGTATCTCTGCACCTATCGGGTGCGGATACTGTCGTCGGCTATGAGGAATTCTGTGCGATGAAACCGCATGCGTCTCTCATCAATCCATCCCGTGGCAATCTCGTTGACGATGAAGCCGCCAACCGCGCTGTCAGCGAAAATCGGCTCTGGTATTATGTCGTGGACGATCCGGTTAACGGACCACGGGCGATTCACAAAGACCATCCGCGCATTATCTGTACGAATCACAATGCAGGCATGACTGTTGAATCTGGTATTCGGTTGGATCTTTGCACAATTAAACAGGTTACGGATGCGATTCAAGGACGCGCGCCAGCACATGTTCTTAACCCGGAAGTATTGGAACATCCGAGGGTTAAGGCATTTTGTGAGAATCCTATGTAACATTGTTAAGAAGGGCTGTCGGTTGGGAGTCGATACATCGAAAAATTGCCATCTCGCGATGCCAGATCAGGTTGGTTTGCAATCAGAGGATAAATTATGCCATTCAACATGCAGATGCTTACATCTGTGATCACCGCGCCGTCGGAGCCAGAGATGCATGAGCCGCCCACGAATCCTATCTTGCTCGCTCACCGCGGTGTGGCACGGCACGCGCCCGAGAACACTTTGCCCAGTTTTGCCGCAGCCATCGAGTTGGGTTTGTCGATCGAGTTGGATGTCTATCAGACACGTGACGAACACTTGGTTGTTATTCACGATGGGACTGTAGACCGCACGACCAACGGCACCGGCGAAGTCATCAAAATGGCGTTGGACGACATCCGCAAACTGGATGCAGGAAGTTGGTTTGACCCGCGTTTCACTGGCGAGAAGGTGCCGACATTGGAAGAAGTGTTCAAACTCATTCGCGAGCGTCAACGAACACCATTGACTATCGCATTGAATATGAAAGTCATTTCGCCCGGAATTGAGAAGAACATCGTGAGACTCGTCGAAAGGTATGAGTTGTTCGATCAACTCTTCGCCTTCGGTCAGTCCACCGATTCAAGTCGTCGCTTCAAACAAGCCAACCCGAAGCTACGCACCACGGTGTATCTAAATGATAGTGAAGCCGATCATTTCACCGCAACCCTGCGTGATCCGCTGGCAGATTGCCTGTGGGTGCGATTCATTCCAAACGTGAAGTCGATGGATCAGGCGCGTAAACTCGGTAAGCAAGTCTGGCTCGCCTTGCACATCGGTGAAAACCGACCAGACACCTGGGACAAAGCCCGCACCAGCAAAGTAGACGGTATTTGTACCGATTGGCCGCTGGAGTGCAGTATACATTGGCATCTCGGCGAAAGTTAAAAGTGATGAACGTTAGGCACGCCAAATAAAACTCGCAAGCGAGTCGCGCAATCGTTACGACTTGCTCTCTTGTGGAACGCAGTATAGAAAGAGAGGGTTCAAATGAGGAGCCCATTTTTCTCAAGAAGGAAAAGGAATTCGCGGTTCGGCTCTTCAGCAATGTCTACCCATTCATGCGTCCATCTCATACCTGCCATGACGTTCTTTTTGTAGTCAAGTTCGAGAACAGTGAGAAGTTTTCCGTTGCTTTGCATGACTTCGTTGAGTTGTTGCGCAGTCGCGCGGCCACCGGAGCTGTAGGACAGCA